>JAQVEQ010000004.1 GCA_028697875.1 Novosphingobium sp.
CCGACCACCTCGTCGTCGAGAAGCGCAGGGTAGGTCCCCGCCAGCTCCCAGGCGCGGAAGAAAGGCGTCCAGTCGATATGCTGCCGCAGATCGGCCAGACCCCAGTCCGCGAAAACGTGCAGGCCCGGATGGGCTGGCGCGGGCGCCTTGTCCGCGAGATCCGGCTTGAAGGCATTGGCGCGCGCTTCGGCCAGCGAAAGCAGGTCAGACTGCCCCTTGCCCTCGCGCGCTTCGCGAACCTTGCGATAGTCGATCGCGACGGACGAGACGTAACCGTCCCGCTGGGTATCCGACAGCAGCTGGCTGGCCACCCCTACCGCGCGGCTGGCGTCGAGCACGTGGATCACGGGCCCGTCGTAGGCCGGATCGATGCGAAGCGCGGTATGCACCTTGCTGGTGGTCGCCCCGCCGATCAGCAGCGGGATCGTTTCTCCCGCGCGCTGCATTTCCTCGGCCACCGTCACCATCTCGTCCAGCGACGGGGTAATCAGGCCGGACAGCCCGATGATGTCCGCATCGTTCGCCCGGGCCGTTTCGAGGATCGTCGCCCAGTGGACCATGACGCCAAGGTCGATCACCTCGTAGCCGTTGCACTGGAGCACGACCCCGACGATGTTCTTGCCGATATCGTGGACGTCGCCCTTCACGGTCGCCATCACGATCTTGCCCTTGGCTTTCGCCCCAGCCTCCTTGTCCGCTTCGATGAACGGAATGAGATGGGCGACCGCCTTCTTCATCACGCGGGCCGATTTCACCACTTGCGGCAGGAACATCTTGCCCGAACCGAACAGGTCGCCGACCGTGTTCATCCCGGCCATCAGCGGCCCTTCGATCACTTCGATCGGCCTGCCGTTACGGGCCGCGATTTCCAGCCGCGCCTCTTCGGTGTCGTCGACGATGTAAAGGTCGATGCCTTTCACCAGCGCATGTTCCAGGCGGCGCGCGACATCCCAGCCGCGCCATTCCTCGGCCTGCTTCTCGGCTTCCTTGTCCTGCCCCTTGAAGCTTTCGGCCAGCTCTATCAGCCGTTCTGTCGCACCCGGACGGCGCATCAGGATCACGTCCTCGCACGCGTCGCGCAGCGCGGGGTCGATCGTGTCGTAGACGTCGAGCTGCCCGGCATTGACGATCGCCATGTCGAGCCCGGCAGGGATCGCGTGGTAGAGGAACACCGAATGCATCGCGCGGCGCACCGGCTCGTTGCCGCGGAAACTGAACGAAAGGTTGGAAAGACCGCCCGAGAAGTGGGCATGCGGGCACAGCACCCGCAGTTCCTGCACCGCCTCGATGAAATCGAGCGCATAGCGGTCGTGCTCCTCGATCCCGGTCGCCACGGCAAAGACGTTGGGGTCGAAAATGATGTCCTCGGGCGGGAAGCCGATGCCCATGAGCAAGTCGTAGGCGCGCTTGCAGATTTCGACCTTGCGCGCCTTCGTATCGGCCTGGCCCGTCTCGTCGAAGGCCATGACGACAGCCGCCGCGCCATAGGCCATGCACTTGCGCGCATGGTCGAGGAACGGCGCTTCGCCTTCCTTCATGGAGATCGAATTGACGATCGGCTTGCCCGACACGCATTTCAGGCCCGCCTCGATCACGTCCCACTTGGAGCTGTCGACCATCACCGGCACCCGCGCGATATCGGGTTCGGCGGCGATCAGCTTGAGGAACGTGGTCATGGCCTCGACTGCGTCGAGCAGCCCTTCGTCCATGTTGACGTCGATGATCTGCGCGCCGTTTTCGACCTGCTGGCGCGCGACTTCGACGGCCGAGGCGTAATCCCCGGCCATGACCAGCTTCTTGAATTTCGCCGAGCCGGTAACGTTGGTACGCTCACCGATATTGACGAAGCGGGCAGTGGAATTCCGGTCGGTCATCAGGCAGCCATCGTAAAGGGTTCGAGACCCGCAAGGCGGGTTTTGACAGTCACGCCCGGCACCGGACGCGGGGGCATCCCGGCAACCATCTTCGCAATCGCCGCGATATGGGCGGGCGTGGTGCCGCAACAGCCGCCGACCATGTTGACCAGCCCTTCGCCAACCCACTCACGGATCAGTTCCGCCGTGCGCTGGGGCAGCTCGTCGTACTGGCCCAGTTCGTTGGGCAGGCCGGCGTTGGGATAGGCGAGGATCAGCGCATCGCAATCCCTCGCCAGTTCCGCCAGGTAGGGGCGCATCTTGTCCGCCCCGAAGGCACAGTTGATGCCGATGGTCAACGGCTTGAGGTGCCTGAGCGCATACCAGAAGGCGGTGACCGTATGGCCCGACAGGTTCCGGCCGCTCATGTCGGTGATCGTGAAGCTCATCATCAGCGGCACGTCCCGCCCCGCGGCCTCTGCCGCCTCGCGCGCGGCCATCCCGGCCGCCTTGGCGTTGAGCGTATCGAAACAGGTTTCGACCAGCAGGAAGTCCACGCCGCCTTCGATCAGGGCGTCGCACTGTTCGCGATAAGTCGCCTTCATGTCATCGAACGTCACTTCGCGGAAACCCGGATCGTTGACGTCGGGCGAGAGCGACAGGGTCTTGTTGGTCGGCCCGATCGAACCGGTGACGAAACGCCGCCGCCCATCCTTGGCCGTGGCCGCATCGCACGCCTCGCGCGCCAGCTTGGCGGCGGCGAGGTTGATGTCGCGCACTAGGTGTTCGCAGCCGTAGTCGGCCATGGCGATCCGGGTCGAACTGAAAGTGTTGGTCTCGATCATGTCCGCCCCGGCGTCGAGGTAGGCGACATGAATCGCGCCGATCACGTCCGGCCGGGTCAGGCACAGGAGGTCGTTGTTGCCCTTCTGGTCCAACGGCAGGTCGAGATCGCCCCGGTAATCCTCCTCGGTCAGGCCATACTTCTGGATCGAGGTGCCGTAGCCCCCGTCGAACACCAGGATACGTTCCGCCGCGGCGGCGCGAAAATCGGTTTCGGCGCTGTTCATGCTGCGCTCTCCTTGCTGGTTTCGACGGGACGCAGGCCGAGCAACTGGCAAATCGCATAGGCCTGTTCCGCCCGGTTGAGCGTATAGAAATGGAAATGGCGTACCCCGCCTTCGTACAGGCGGCGGCACTGGTCGGCGGCGGCGACGGCGGAAACCAGCGCACGCGGGCCGGGCCGGTCGTCCAGCCCTTCGAACATCGTTTCCATCCACGCGGGAATCTCGGTGTTGACCGACATCCGGCGGATCGCGGCGAAGTTCGTTACCGGCATGATCCCGGGAATGATCGGCGCGGTGATGCCGGCCGCCAGCGCCTTGTCGAGGAAGCGGAAATAGGCCTCGTTCGAATAGAACATCTGGGTGATCGCGCGGGTCGCCCCGGCATCGAGCTTGCGCTTGAGATTGTCGAGGTCGGCCTCCGCGCTCAACGCTTCGGGATGGACTTCGGGATAGGCCGCGACCGAGATGTCGAACGGATGCTGCGCCCTGAGCCCTTCGACCAGCGCGGCAGCACTGGCATAGCCATCGGGATGCGGCACGAACGTGCCCCCGTCGCCCGGCTGCGGATCGCCGCGCAGGGCGACGATGTGGCGCACGCCCGCCTGCCAGTACTGCCCGGCGATTTCGGCGATCTCCGCCTTGCTCGCCGCGACGCAAGTGAGGTGCGCGGCAGGCACGAGATCTGTTTCCCGCGCGATCCGCGCGACCGTGGCATGGGTCCGTTCGCGCGTGGAACCGCCCGCACCGTAAGTGACCGAAACGAACTCCGGAGCCAGCGGCGCGAGCTGGGTAATCGCATCCCACAACTGCGCCTCCATCTTCTCGCTCTTGGGCGGGAAGAATTCGAAGGAGACCGCGATGTCGCCCGGCATGCCGGCAAACATCGGCGTGTCGTGCGGCCGTCCGGCTTCGCTTGGCGGAGTATCGAGAGGCATCTGTACGTCGTCTTTCACAGGGACAGGGATGGGATATGCGATGAACCGGCGTCCTGGCGGCAGACCGGTGCGGATAGCGCGCCGCGCGTTCCAGTCCAGACCTTGATCGTCAATTCGCCGCCATCGAGCGCGCGGTCCGTTTGGGGAACGAAGCCCACATCGGATAGCATCTGGCGCATGGCCTCGCCCCCGAAACCGAGGCGCGCATGGGCATGGACGTTGCGCAATTCCTCCCATCCATGCGGAGCGAGATCGACGATCGCAATCCGTCCGCCCGGACGCGTAACCCGCGCGGCCTCGGCCAGAACGCGTTCCGGTGCCTGCGCATAATGCAACACCTGGTGCAGGGTGACGGTGTCGAACGACGCGTCGGCGAAAGGCAAGGCGGTGAAATCGCCCTGGACCAGTTCGACCCGTTCCGGCGGCAGGTCCTGCAAGCGCGCGCGGGCCAGGGCCAGCATGTCGTGGCTCTTGTCGAGCGCGGTAACGTGAGCGGCGCGGCCGGACAGCAGTTCCGCGATCCGTCCGGTGCCGGTGCCGATATCGAGCAGCGAGCCGAGGTCCCCGCCAAGCGCATCGCACAGCGCCCGTTCCACTTCCGCCGGGTCGCACAGGAGCGTGCGCAAGCGGTCCCATTGCGCGGCATGGGCCGCAAAATAATCGGCGGCGCGGGCGGCCCGTGCCTCGCGGATCGTGGCAAGGCGCGCCCGGTCGGCGGCGCATTGCGCGGCGAAAATGGCGTCATCGGCTTCGGCGGCGGCAAGCAGCCGCTCCGCAGCACCGGCAAGCGAACCGTCCTGCGCCTGGCGGTTGGCCGAAGGCAGACGGCTGCGGACGAAGACCCAGCTGCCTTCGCGGTGCCGTTCGGCCAGGCCGGCATCGCACAGGATCTTCACATGGCGCGATACACGCGGCTGGCTCTGCGCGAGGACCTGCACGATCTCCCCCACCGCCAGTTCCATCCTGGCAAGCAGGCGCATGATCCGCAGACGGCTGGGATCGGCAAGCGCACGAAGGAGAGGTTCGACCCGCATAGAGATTGCTCATATAAAGATGTCTTTATGTCTGCAAGACAAATAAGACGGCTCGCCCCTTGCGCCGGTCGGCCGGATTTGCACCGCACCGGCCGCTGATCTAGATTCGCCGCGCGGTGCCGCTTCGTTGCGGCCGCAACCGCCATTGACGAGGGATAGAAATGAAAAAAATCGCTTACGCCTTTCTCGCTTCCGCCGGTGCGCTCGCCCTTTCGGCTTGCGGCAGCTCGGACAGCGCTTCCGAAGACGCGCAGGCCGACACGGTCGAAATGCCGGCAGACGAAGCCATGACCGCGACCACCGACGAACCGGTTGCCGACGCCGACGCAACGACCGATGCCGCGAGCGACGCCGCCGACAAGGCGACCGACGCGGCCAGCGATGCCGCCGATGCAGCGGCCGATGCCGCCGGTGCAGCCGCTTCGGCCGCCGCTGCCGATGCGGCCGCCGCCGCAGGCGCGAAGACGGAATAATTCCGGAGGCCGGCCAACCCTTGGCCGGATGCTATTGGCAAAGGCGGGCGGGCCATGCGGCCGGTCCGCCTTTTCCTTTGCCGCACCTGCGCTATGATGCGCCCATGCGCTGCCTGTCCCGAACGATCCCGCTGGCCATGCTGGCCACTGCCGCACTGCTTTCCGGTTGCGGCAAGGCCGACAACGACCCCGGCCCGGGTGGTGTCAGCATGGGCGAGGCGCGCGCGCTCGACGAAGCGGCGGAAATGATCGAAAGCCGCCGCCCGGTCGAGGAAGCGCCGGACACGCAGGCCGAACGGCCGGACAAGCCCGCCGCCGGATAACGGCGCGGCCGCACTCCTTTCCGATTGCGAAAGGCCCCGTCAGTGCGTGGCGGTGCTGCGCGCGACATGGAATATCGTCAGCAAGGCACCCGCGCCCAGCACCGACACGAGCAAGGCGGCGGGACCGTATTGGCCAGCCAGCACATTGCCGCCGCCGATCCTGGGGCCGATCAACAGCCCGGCGACAACGGCACCGACAATGCCGACCGCGAGATTGGCAACAATGCCATGTGCATCCTCAACTTTGAGAAGGATCGACGCCAGCCAGCCCAATGCGCCTCCGGTTACGATCAGCAGGATGATGGCCATTGCCGCACTCCTTCATGCCTCCCGCAAACGGAAAGCGCAGGATGCGCAATAGTTCCGGCTATGCGACGAACCGTGCCGCTGCGTACACGACCGTCAGCGCAAGGTCAGCCAGGCGACGGCCGCGGTGCCGAGGACGATCCGGTACCAGGCGAAAGGCGCAAAGCCGGAGCGGCTGACATAGGCGACGAAGGCGCGGATCACGGCAAGAGCGACGAAGAAGGAGACGGCGAAACCGATCCCGATCTCGCCCCAGCCGACCCCGCCGCCGCTGGCCAGATCGCCGCTCTTGTCGAGCAGTTCGAGCGTCGAGGCCCCGATCATGGTCGGTACCGCCAGGAAGAAGGAGAACTCGGCCGCCGTCTTGCGTTCGATCCCCATGGCAAGCGCCCCCATGATGGTCGCGCCCGACCGGCTGACCCCCGGGATCATGGCGCAGCATTGGGCAAAGCCCACGCCCAGCGCCTGACGCACCGGCAAGTCGGCCACTTCGACGTATTCGCCGGTCTTGGCGACCTTCTCGATCCCGAGGATCGCGATCCCGCCCGCGATCAAGGCCCAGGCAACCACCGAAGGGCTGCCGAGCAGGATGTCGATATAGTCCTTGAGGGCAAGGCCGAGGACGGCGGACGGCAGGAAGGCGACCAGGATATTGCGCAGGAACGCCAGCCCTCGCGCTTCCAGTTTCAGCACACCCATCCCGGCCCGCCAGAACGTGCCCCAATACTGCACCACCACGGCCAGGATCGCGCCGAGCTGGATCACCACATTGAACACGGCCCACTGGTTCGCGTCGTAACCGAACCACTCGGTCGCGAGAATCAGATGGCCGGTGGAGGAGACCGGAATGAATTCGGTCAGGCCTTCGACGATGCCGAGGAGGATGGCGGTAAGGGTCGGATCCATGGGAGAGCGGTGATGGCGGTTAAGCGGTGCAAGTCAAGCAATGCGGCTTCGGTACAGCCGCTTTTCACCAGATGCGCACACGCTTTTCAGGCGGCAGGTAAAGCTTGTCGTCCGGCGTGACGTCGAACGCCTTGTACCAGGCATCCATGTTCCGCACGATGCCGTTGACCCGGTACCGTTCCGGCGAATGGGGATCGGTGACAAGCCGCTGGCGCATGGCATCCTCGCGATTGGTGGAACGCCAGACCTGCGCCCAGGCGAGGAAGAAGCGCTGGTCGCCGGTCAAGCCGTCGATCACCGGCGCCTCCTTGCCGCCGAGCGACATGCGGTAGGCGCGATAGGCCAGGCTCAGCCCCCCGAGATCGCCGATATTCTCGCCCAGGGTCAGCTCGCCGTTGACGCAGGTCTTGCCCTGGTCGAGCGGGCAATAGCCGTCATACTGCGCGACCAGCTTCGCCCCCAGCGCCTTGAACGCGGCGAGGTCCTTGTCCGTCCACCAGTTGCGCAGCATCCCGGTCCCGTCGGACTTGGAGCCCTGATCGTCGAACCCGTGGCTGATCTCGTGGCCGATCACCGCGCCGATCGCGCCGTAATTGACCGCCGGGTCGGCCGATGCGTTGAAGAACGGCGGTTGCAGGATCGCCGCCGGGAAAACGATCTCGTTGGTCGTGCTGTTGTAATAGGCGTTGACCGTCTGCGGCAGCATGAACCACTCGCCACGGTCGACCGGGCCGCCGAGCTTGGACAAGTCGTCGCTCCAGCTCCAGGCCGATGCGGCGATCCCGTTTTCCAACGGCTGGCCGGGCCGGATCACGAGCCCGTCATAAGTCTTGAACTTGTCCGGATAACCGATCTTGGTGGTGAACTGGCCAAGCTTGGTCTCGGCTTCCTTCTTGGTTTCCGGACTCATCCAGCTGTTTTCGGCAATGCTCTGGGCAAGCGCCTTCTCGAGATTGCCGACCAGCGTGTCCATCGCCGCCTTGCTTGCCGGCGGGAAATAGCGGGCGACATAGTCCTTGCCCAGCGCTTCGCCGAGTTCGCCCTCGACCGTCCCGATCGCCCGTTTCCAGCGCGGGCGCTGTTCCTCCTGCCCGCGCAGGGTCTTGCCGTAGAAATCGAATGACGCCCGGTCGATATCGCGCGGCAGGACGTCGGCATTGGAGGAAAGGAAATGCGCCGCCATCCACGCCTTGATCGTCGCCAGCGGCGTATCGGGCAGCAATTTCAGCATGGCGGGGAAGCCGCCGCCGATCTTGGCCACGGTCGCAGCGTCCAGGCCGAGCTTTTCCTGCTCTTCCTTGGTCGGCGGAAGCTGCGGGACGACGAAGTCCTGCACCGCACCGAGACCTGCGGCATCGAGCATGGTCCCGATGGGGAACGCACCGGACATCCCGTCGAGTTCGGCGCGGGTGATCTTGTGATAGGTGAGGTCGCGGTTGCGCGACACCGCCCGGTCCCAATCCAGTTCGGCGAACTTGTATTCCAGGTCGTAGACCGCGCGGGCCGCGGCATCCGGGTGGTCGTAACCGGCCTTGCCCAGCAGGAAGGCGAGATAGGCGCGGTATTTTTCCTGGATCTCGCGCGATTTGGGGTCGGTCTTGAGGTAATAGTCGCGGTCCGGGAGGCCGAGCCCGCCCGCGCCGACGCCAACGGCATAGGCATCGGGATTCTTCTCGTCGACCATCACCCAAGCACCGACCGGCGAGGGATAGCCCGGCTTGCCGAACAGTTCGGCCAGTTTCGCCAGGCTGTCCGCCTCGTAGATCTGCGTCAGGTAGGGCCAGGCCGGGGTCAGGCCCGCCGCGTCGATCGCATCCTGATCGAGATAGGACCGGTAGGCATCGACGATCCGCTGGTCGAGCGAGCCGGGTTCGTGCCTTGCCGCCACCAGTTCGTCGACCAGTGCCCGCACGTCGCGCTTGGACTTCTCGCCCAGCATGGTGAAAGCGCCGTAGCGGCTGAATTCCGCGGGAATCGGAGTCGCCGCGATCCACTTCGCATTGACGTAACCGAAGAAGTCGTCGCCCGGGCGGATCGCCGGATCGAGCTGGGTCAGGTCGATCCCCCAGCTGCCGAACGTCATTTGCGGAGGCTCGGCGGCGGCTTTGGCAGGTTCCGTTACAGGGGCCTTTTCCTGCGCCACAACGGGGGCAAGCGGAACACAGGCGAGGGAGAGGGCGGCACAGCAGGCCCCGAGCAGCGGTTTCTTCGTCATGACGGCAACCTTATTCGGCACAAGAGACTGAACGGCAAGTGAAGCCCGCCCTGCACCGGCCAGTATCAGGCGGCCGTGTCGTGAAACTGGAGCTTGGCAAGACGGGCGTAGAGGCCGTCGGCCGCAGTCAGGTCGGCATGGCGGCCCTGTTCGACGATTCGCCCGTCTTCCATCACCACGATACGATCCGCCGCGCGGACAGTGGCGAGGCGGTGGGCGATGACCAGGGTCGTGCGATCCTTCATCAGCCGGTCGAGCGCCTGCTGCACCAGCCGTTCGCTTTCGGCATCGAGCGCGCTGGTCGCTTCGTCCAGCAGCAGGACCGGCGCGGCGCGCAGCACGGCGCGGGCAATGGCGATCCGCTGCCGCTGCCCGCCGGACAGGCGCGCACCGCCTTCGCCGAGGAACGTGTCGAGCCCCTGCGGCAAGGCCTTGAGGAACTGTTCCGCATTGGCCGCGCGGGCGGCCTCCCAGATGGCCTCGTCGCTCGCGCCCCAGTTGCCGTAGCGCAAGTTGTCGCGGGCGCTGGCCGCGAAGAGGACGCCTTCCTGCGGGACATAGGCGATCCGGCGGCGGATCTCGGCCGGATCGGCGCTGATCAGCGGCACGCCGTCGAGCCTCACGGTCCCGGCCTGGGGATCGTAGAACCGTTCCGCCAGCTGGAAGATGGTCGACTTGCCGGCGCCGGACGGGCCGACGATGGCAACCGTTTCGCCCGGTTCGACCACCAGCGTGAAATCCTTGAGCGCGGCCGTTTCCAGCCGGGTCGGATAGCGGAACGTGACGTTCTGGAAGGCGAGGCTGCCGCGCGGCGGCTCGGGCAGGGCCTGCGGCCGGGCGGGCGGCGCCACGTCGGGTTCCATGTGCAGCAGCTCGTTGAGCCGGCTGGCCGCGCCCGCACCGCGCAGCAGGTCGCCGTAGACTTCGGTCAGCGAGCCGAACGAACCGGCGACCAGCCCGCCCGTAATCACGAACGCGGCGATCGTCCCGCCGGTGATCGTCCCTTCGGAAACGCCCACCGCGCCGCGCCACATCAACAGGGTGATCGCGCCGAACACCATGAAGATGATGATCGCGGTCATGATCGCGCGAATCAGGATCCGCCGCCGGGCAGTGGCGAACGTCCGCTCCACCGCGGCGGCGAAACGGCCGCTTTCGCGCTGTTCCTGGTTGAAGGCCTGGACGATCTTCATCGCGCCCAGCACTTCGGAAACCATCGCCCCGACATCGGCCACCCGGTCCTGGCTGGTGCGCGCGACCGAACGCAACCGGCGGCCGAACAGCCGCAACGGCACGACCACCAGCGGAATCAGGATCAGCAGCCCGCCCGCCAGCCCGGGCAGGAGGACGAAGAGATAGGCCGTCCCGCCGATCGCGATAATCAGGTTGCGCAAGGCGACCGAGACGGTCGTGCCCACCACCTGTTCGATCAGCGTGGTATCCGCCGTCATGCGCGAGGCGATCTCGCTCGGGCTGTTTTCCTCGAAGAAACCGGGCGCCAGCCGCAGCAGGTTGGCCTGCACCTTCAGGCGGATGTCCGCCACGACCCGTTCGCCAAGCCATGAGACGAAATAGAATCGCAGCGCAGTGCCCACGGCCAGCACGCCGACGATCGTCAGCAGGTATTCGAACCAGCGGCCGATATCCTGCGCATCGCCGCCACTGCCGAAGCCGCGGTCGATGATGAGGCGGAAGCCGGAGGGAATCGCCAGAGTCGCCGCGGCAGTGATGCAAAGGGCAATGCCGGCCAGGGCGAGTTTGCCGGGATAGGAGAGAGCCGCCTGCCCGACCATTTTCAGCGGGCCGAGATTGCGGGCCGGCGGCGGGCCTTCCTGCGCGCCTTCTCCCGGGCTGCCCTCACCGGGGCCGTTATCGCGCCCGTTGCGAGCAAGAAAACCGCGGCGGCGGGGCTTTGGCGGGGTTTGCGCGGAAACCATCGCCCGCGCCACTAGGCCGACAATGCGCGATGCGCAACGCCTTCCGCCGCGCAAAATGGCGAAAAACGGAACAGCCGCCGACAAACTGCGTCGTGCTGCATTGCAACAAGATGCGATTCAAGGCAGGATGCAGGCAAGCAAGACCGATAATAGCGCACACGCAGGGGAAGCACGCATTGCTCTATAACGCATACGAGTTGCAACGCGCCTTACTGAACGGCGCGAGCGCCATGGCCTCCATCGGGGCGGAGATACTCTCTAACCCCCGTAATCCGCTCGGCTATCTGGGGCTCGGCCCGGTCGCGGCCTCTGCACTCGACGTTTTCGCCCATGCGACTGCCCCGCGCGGCAAACCGGCCTTCGGCATCGACCATGTCACTGTCGACGGCCACCACCGCCACGCCGTGTCCGAATCCGTCGTCGCGACCAAGCCGTTCGGCTCCCTGATCCGCTTCACTCACACCGGCCTTGCCGCCGATGCGCCGAAACTGCTGATCGTCGCCCCGATGAGCGGGCATTTCGCCACGCTCCTGCGCGGCACGGTGGAACGGCTGCTGGAACGGGCCGAAGTCTACATCACCGACTGGACCGACGCGAAGCTGGTCCCGCTGGCGGAAGGCCGCTTCGACCTCGACGACTACATCGACTACGTGATCGAGTTTCTCGAATTCATCGGCCCGGGCACGCATATGATGGCGGTGTGCCAGCCGTCGGTGCCCTCGCTCGCGGCGGCCGCCGTGATGAACGAGGACGGCCATCGCTGCCGCCCGGCGAGCCTGACCATGATGGGCGGCCCGATCGATACCCGCGCATCGCCGACCGTCGTCAACACGCTGGCCAAGGAACGGCCGATAAGCTGGTTCCGCAACAACGTGGTCGCGACCGTGCCGCTGCATTACCCGGGCGCGGGCCGCAAGGTCTATCCGGGCTTCCTCCAGCTGGCGAGCTTCATGTCGATGAATCTCGGCAACCACATCATGAGCCATTACGAGATGTTCAAGCACCTCGTGGTCGGCGATGGGGAAAGCGCCGACGCGACCAAGACCTTCTACGAGGAATACCGGTCGGTCTGCGACATGACGGCCGAATTCTACCTCCAGACGGTCGAGCACGTGTTCCAGAAGCACTCGCTGCCCAAGGGGGAACTGCTCCACCGGGGCAGGAAGGTCGATCTCGCCAAGATCACCGACACGGCGATCCTGGCGATCGAAGGCGAGCGCGACGATATTTCGGGCATCGGCCAGACCAAGGCGGCCGTCGACTGCGCCGTCAACCTGCCCGAGGCGAAGAAGAGGTATCACCTCGCCCTGCACGTGGGCCATTACGGCATCTTCAACGGCCGGCGGTGGCGGACCCAGATCGCGCCCATTGTCGAGGAATGGATGGCCACGCACGCCCGGGGCACGCTGAAAGCCGTCGCCTGACGACGGCCCGGCAGGCACCCCGGCAGGCTGGGCGAATCAACGGATGGCCGGCGCGAATCCCCGCAGGAACTGTGGCGTCCGCGCATTGAGCCAGCGCTGCGCCGGCCGTTCGACCCCGTAATAGAGGGCCGCCGAGGCGAACAGCACCAGCGCCATGTAGGCCACGAGCAGGACCGGTCCCAGCCGCAGGGATTCGTCGACGAACACGATCTTGAACAGGATCAGCAGGAAGAAATGCGACAGGTAGGTCGCATAGCTGACTTCGCCCAGCCAGTGCGGCAGGCCGCTGCCGAGCATACGGGCGACCGGCCCCCGGTCGAAAGCCAGGGCCAGCAGGCCTGCCGCCAGGACGGCAGGGACGAAGGCCGTTTCCGGAAGGCCCGCCAGCACCCCGCCGGCCAGCATCAGCACTGATGCCGCCAGGGCGGCCCACGCCACCGACGCCTTTTCCTTCCAGCGCAGCCACAAGGCGCTGAGCGCAGTGCCCGCGGCGAATTCGGCAAGGCAGCGGACAAGCCCCAGCTGCGAGATGGCATCGCCAAGGCCCTCGCGACCGGTGAAGGAAAAGACCGCATGGAGAACTGCCAGCAGGGCCGCGACCGACAGGACGAGCGCAAGGGTCGAGCGCCGGTCCCATGCCGCAGCAAGGGTCAGGAACGGGAACAGGAGATAGGCCGCCATCTCGGTGCTGATCGACCAGGCGGGGTGGTTCCACGAAAGCTCGGACGTGAACCCCCAGTTCTGGAGCAGCAGGATGTGGAGAGGCAGTTCGGCCATGGGATAGGCCGAATGGTCCCGCCCCGTAACCGCCAGCACGGCGACGAACGCCAGCATCGCGGCCAGGATGACCGCATGGAGCGGCCAGATCCGCGCGAGACGGCGCCAAAGGAAAATCCCGCTTTCCGCCAGGCCCGCCTGCATGAACCTGGAGCGGTAATTGTACCCGATGACGAAGCCGGACAGCATGAAGAAGAGATCTACCGCCAGGTAGCCCTTGGCGAGGATGGCGATGCCCCATCCCGGCACGAAGCCGGTCAGCATCAGGCGCGCGTGATAGAGGACCACCAGCCACGCCGCGAGGCCGCGTATCCCGGTCAGCGCACGCAGTTGCGCCTTGACCGCGGAAGCGGAGGCCGCCCGGCCCCGGCCGCCGATGACGCCCGACACATTCATGCGGTCGCGCTTCCTTCCGGCGCCTGCGACGCCGCTGGCGATGCCTGTCCGGGCCGCGCCTTGCGCAAGGCAGGCGGCCGCCTTGTGCCGGCCGGCGCCATCTCGCGCGCGACAATGCCGGCCAGGCCGATTTCGAGCGAAGCGATCAGGTAGATGAAGGGCTGGTAGGCGACGCCGGTGAACAAGGCGCCCACCATGTAGACCAGGTGCCCTTGCTGCAAGGCGTTGGCGAGCTGGCCCAGCCGCCGTTCGCCGTAATCCTCGCTAGTCCGGAAGCGGTGCCGGATCCGCTCCATCTGGAATAGGCCAAGGACATGGAACAGCAACCAGATCGCCAGCCCCGGCCAGCCTTGCTCGCCCAGCATCTCGAAATAGGCGGAATGGTAGGCCCTGCCTTTTTCCGTCACTTCTTCCGTCCGGACGACCGTGGTGCTGCCCTCGGAATCGGCGGACTTCATCTGGTAAGTGAAGGAATTGGCGAGGTAGGCATCGAATCCGCCGCCGAAGGGCTTCTCCCTCGACCGGTCGAGCGTCCACTTCCACACGGCAAGGCGCGTGGAGGCGGATTGGTCGCCATGGTAGGTTTCGATCGTCGACATGCGCTGCGTAAAGCTCTGGGGCAGGAACGGGATCGCAATGACGACCGCGAATGCGCCTATCGCGCCCAGCAGCACGCGGTGGCGCGCCGTCCGCATCACCAGCCCGCCCAAGGCAATGATACAGAGCAGGCCCGTGCGGGTGGAGGTCCCCACCGGAATCAGCAGGCAGGCGAAGACCAGTGCCGCCGCGAACAAGGTAACCGCCCGGCTCGGCCGGAACACGGTTCCGAACCGGGCCAGCCAGACGATCAGCGGGATGATCGCGATGACCGCCGTCGACAGCGTGCTGCCCTCGTAGATCCCGCTGTCGTCGCTGACGCCGAACAGGGACAGCGTTCCGTATCCGCCGCCGCCCATGACCGTCTTGATTCCGCCGTCGATGGCGATCGCCCCCACCGACAGCACCATGAACAGCGCCACGCCCTCCAGCCGCAAGCGGTTCGTCAGCGTCAACGGCAGGAAGATCGCAAAGACCAGCGACTTCCACACCCAATCCCACTTCTCGGCCGCTTCAACCGGGAAATCGGCCCATGTCAGCGACAGGGCGCACAGGGCCAGCAGGGCCAGTATCAATCCCTGGCGGAACGAGAACCGGCTGCCGGCCTTGTTGTCCAGCACCAGCCAGCCGCCAAAGGCGGCAGCGAACATGATCAGCGACAGGGGGATGTGCGGCAGGATCGCCCAGCCGATCCGCTGCGGCGCGAACAGGTCGACATAGATATAGGCCAGGACCCACAGGAAAGGCCGCTTGAAGCCAAGCAGGAGCAGCCCCCCGAGGAATCCCAGCAATGCCAGTTCAAGCATCGCCCTGCCCTTCGGATTCGGCCTGGCCCTGCGGCGTCCGCCCGGGACGGAGGCGCGGGGGAAGGGAATTGTCGATATCGGCACGCCGCACCAGCCGCCAGGCGGCAAGCGCCAGCAGGGCATGAGTCAGGCCGATAGCGAAATAGTCGATCAAAGGGAGCGCTTCCCGGATTCGTGCACGAAAATGCGCCCTAGCAGGCCTCGGGTTGACGCCCCGTTAAGGTTGTCGTGGCAGGAAATGCCCCGTCATGGCCCGGATCCTGCACGTTCTCGATCACTCGCTGCCGCTGCACAGCGGCTACACTTTTCGCACCCGCGCGATCATGAAGGCGCAGCAGGCCGCCGGACTGGACGTGCGCGGGATCACCGGCCTGCGCCACCGGGCCGAAGGCCCCGCCTGCGAGGAAGTGGACGGGCTGATCTTCCACCGCACCCCGGGCGAGGCGAGCGGCCCTGCCGGTGTCAGGGAATGGCGCGAGATCGGCATGCTGGCCGACGCGATCGACGCCTTGTGCGAAACCTGGCGCCCCGACATCCTCCATGCCCATTCCCCCGCGCTGGACGGCCTCGCCGCCCTGCGCGTCGCCCGCAAGCGGGGCATCCCGCTGGTCTACGAAATCCGCGCCTTCTGGGAAGACGCCGCGGTCGGCAACGGGACCGGGCGCGAAGGCTCGGTCAAGTACCGTATGACCCGCGCGCTGGAAAACCGGGTAGTCGCCGGCGCCGACTGCGTGATGACGATCTGCCACGGGCTGCGCGACGACCTGATCGCGCGCGGCCACAACCCGGGGCGCATCGGGATCATGCCCAACGGGGTCGACCTCGGCCTGTTCGGCACGCCCGCGCCGCGCGATGCCGCGCTGGCCGCCGAACTCGGCCTCGGCGAAGGCCCGGTCATCGGCTTCATCGGCAGCTTCTACGATTACGAGGGCATCGACGACCTGATCGCCGCCATGCCGATGGTCCTGGCCGAACATCCCGACGCGCGCCTGCTGCTGGTCGGCGGCGGACCGAAGGCGGAAGCGCTGGAGCGCCAGGCGGAAGCCTCGCCCGCCCGCGCGGCGATCCGCTTCGTCGGCCGCGTGCCCCACGACCAGGTGGAACGCTATTACGCCCTGGCCGACATCATGGCCTATCCGCGCAAGGCGAGCCGGCTGACCGAACTGGTAACCCCGCTCAAGCCGCTGGAAGCCATGGCCCAGGGCAAGCTGGTCGCCGCCTCGGACGTCGGCGGCCATCGCGAACTGATGACGCACGGCGAGACGGGCACGCTGTTCGCACCGGACGATCCGCAAGCCTGTGCCGAAGCGCTGTGCTCCCTGCTTGCCCGGCGCGACGAATGGGATGCGCTGCGCCAGAGGGCCCAGACCCACGTGCGCCTGAATCACGACTGGGCGCGCAACGTCGGTCGTTATCAAGACGTTTACCAAGTTCTGTTAGGTGATGGAGCCATGGCGCGCCTCCCGGCCGCCGCCTGAGGCGGCAACCGGCTGGAAATGGGGCCGCCGCAACCAATAATGGGGGTTCCAGGCACAGTGGTGCAGAAAACGCAGATGGCCGCCGGAAACAAGACCGCCAGAGCACCGATCAGCGCCCATCCGCTTTTCGCGGCGGTCGTGATCGCGTGGTTTGCCGCGCTGTTCGGCCTCAGCAGCGCAGTCCTGCCCGCGCGGTCGCTGGAGGCCCTTGCCGGCGCCACCGGCCTTGCCTCGCTCGTCCCCGCCGCCGCACCGCCCTTGGGACTGACCGCGCGAATCGCGATCGCTCTCGCCGCCGCCATGGCGGGCGGCATCGTCGGCTGGCTGGCCGCCCGCCAGGTCCGCGCCGCCCAGGCCGGGACGCGGGAGCACGGGCAGGCCCGGCGCACCCGCGAGGAGTGGCACGACACATCCGCCCGCCCGCCGCTACGCGCACTGGAGGAGCTCGAGAGCGAATCGTTCGACAGCTACATCGACGACGTGCGGGACGTCCGGGCCGGCAGCGAAACGGCCGAAGCGCTTCCCCAACCCGCAGAACCGGAACAGGCAGAACCGGAACAGGCAGAACCGGAACAGGCCCAACTGGAAGAGGCCGGAACGGACGGGCAAACCGGCGAGCACATGGCCGATGCCGCCTTGCCTGGCGAAGCCCCGGCCGTCGAGGAACACCGGTTCACCGCCGAAGCCATCCCGCCCCTCGCCGTCCACGCGCCCATTGCCTCCGCCTCTGCCGGAAAGCCCGTCACCCAGAGGCCGCTGAACCAGCTCGGCATGGTGGAACTGGTCGAACGGCTCGCCCATGCGATCCAGGACCGCCAGACCGCCGCCCCGCCCGCCGGTGTTCCCGCCTTCGCAGCGGACGCGGTGAAGAACGAGAACGCGGGCTACGGCTCGCTTCTCGGCCTGCGCCAGAATGCCGGGCCGGCCGCAACCGCAAGCGAACCGCTGGTCGTCTTCCCGGGACAGGAAGAACGCCATCCGGCCGCGGCCGGACCCTCCCGCGAGGCTGTCGCATCCGGGA
The DNA here is from genome assembly GCA_028697875.1 of Novosphingobium sp. GTDB lineage: Bacteria > Pseudomonadota > Alphaproteobacteria > Sphingomonadales > Sphingomonadaceae > Caenibius. Next base: position 17,549 of record JAQVEQ010000004.1, read on the forward strand.
CCGGCGCAGAGCCCGCCGCCCAGGCCGCCGGTCCGGAAGATACGGAACACGCCCTGCGCGCCGCCCTGGCCAACCTGCAGCGGATCAGCGGAGCGGCCTGAGCGGCCCGAATCCGCCGTTTCAGGCTGGCACGGCCCGCCTTCCGCCCCCGCCAAAACACGTCTCCGGCGCCTTCGCGGTTGCAAAAACGCATTGCTGACGCCATGGGGGAGGTTCGCGCTCCCTCGCTGCATTTGCGGCGAGGTGATTCGTGCGTTTCCTTGCCGAAGGGCACTGCAGGGGGTGCAGTTGCCCGGCCTATGACAGGATGAGAGTTTGATGGGTTATCCGACGCCCCAAGGGCTTTATGATCCGCGCAACGAGCATGATAACTGCGGTGTGGGCTTTGTTGCCCATATCAAGGGCGAAAAATCGCACGCGATCGTAAAGCAGGCGCTGGAAATTCTCGCCAATATCGATCACCGCGGCGCCGTGGGCGCCGACCCGTTGCTGGGCGACGGCGCGGGGATCCTGATGCAGATTCCCGATCCGCTCTACCGCAAGTGGGCCAAGGGCGAAGGCCTGACCCTGCCGCCGGCGGGCGAATATGCGGTGGCCATGTGCTTCCTGCCGCAGAGCGAGCAGGCGCGCCGCTTCGTCGTCGAACAATTCGAGAAGTACATCGCCAAGGAAGGCCAGACGCTGATCGGCTGGCGCGACGTGCCGACCACGCTCGACGGCCTCGGCAAGGCCGTGCTCGAATCGATGCCGATGATCCGCCAGGCGTTCATCGCCCGGGGGGCCAACTGCCCCGACCAGGACGCGTTCGAACGCAAGCTGATCACGATCCGCAAGCAGCTGCAGAACCCGCTGGCCGAACTGGCCGAAAAGCACCAGATGCCGGAGATCGCCAAGCTCTATATGCCGAGCTTCTCCAGCCGTACCGTCGTCTACAAGGGCCTGCTGCTGGCGAACCAGGTCGGCAGCTTCTACGACGACTTGCGCGACCCCGATTGCACCAGCGCGCTCGGCCTCGTGCACCAGCGCTTCTCGACCAACACTTTCCCGAGCTGGAAACTGGCCCAGCCGTTCCGCCTGATCGCCCATAACGGCGAAATCAACACCGTGCGCGGCAACGTCAACTGGATGAACGCCCGCCGCCGCACGATGGAAAGCGAGCTGCTCGGCCCCGACCTCGACAAGATGTGGCCGATCATCCCGCACGGGCAATCGGACACGGCCTGCCTCGACAACGCGCTCGAACTGCTGCTGGCCGGCGGCTACAGCCTCGCTCACGCGATGATGATGCTGATCCCGGAAGCCTGGGCCAAGAACCCGCTGATGGATCCCGCGCGCCGCGCGTTCTACGAATACCATGCCGCGCTGATGGAACCGTGGGACGGCCCGGCCGCCGTGGCCTTCACCGACGGCCGCCAGATCGCCGCGACGCTCGACCGCAACGGGCTGCGCCCGGCGCGTTTCTGCGTGACCACGGGCGACATCGTCTGCATGGCTTCGGAAAGCGGCGTGCTGCCGTTCAAGGAAGAGGAAATCACCCGCAAGTGGCGCCTCCAGCCGGGCCGCATGCTGCTGATCGACCTCGAACAGGGCCGCATCATCGAGGACGAGGAGGTCAAGGCCGAACTCGCCAATGCCCGGCCCTACGCCAAGTGGCTGGGGCAGACGCAGTACCAGCTCGAAGACCTCGACATGGCCGAAGCCGACGCGGCGCACCTGCCGGTCGAAACGACCAGCCTGCTCGATCGCCAGCAGGCTTTCGGCTACACGCAGGAAGACATTTCCAAGTTCCTCGAGCCGATGGCCAGGAACGGCGACGATCCGATCGGCTCGATGGGCACCGACACGCCGATTGCCGTGCTTTCGGCCCGTTCGCGCCTGCTTTACGACTACTTCAAGCAGAACTTCGCCCAGGTCACCAATCCGCCGATCGACCCGATCCGCGAAGAACTGGTGATGAGCCTGCTGTCGATGATCGGCCCGCGCCCCAACCTGCTGGGCCGCGATGCCGGCACGCACAAGCGGCTCGAAGTCATGCAGCCGATCCTGACCGACGAGAACGTCGCCAAGATCCGCTCGGCCGAGGAAACGCTCGACAAGGCGTTCCGCACCGGCACGCTCGACATGACCTGGGATGCCAAGACCGGCGCCGCCGGGCTTGCCGGAGCCCTGAAGGACCTGTGCACCGCCGCGACCGAGGCAGTGCTGGCCGACAAGAACATCCTGATCCTGTCCGACCGCGCCCAGGGGCCGGACCGTATCCCGATGCCTGCCCTGCTGGCGACCGCCGCGGTCCATCACCACCTCGTGCGCCAGGGCCTGCGGATGCAGACCGGGCTGGTCGTCGAAACGGGAGAAGCGCGCGAAGTCCACCATTTCTGCGCGCTGGCCGGTTACGGCGCGGAAGCGATCAACCCCTATGTCGCGTTCGAAACGCTCGAACAGATCCGGGTCGAGAAGGAACTGCCGCTGACCACCGAGCAGGTGCAGCAGAACTATATCAAGGCGATCGGCAAGGGCATTCTCAAGGTCATGTCCAAGATGGGCATTTCGACCTACCAGTCCTATTGCGGCGCCCAGATCTTCGACGCGGTCGGCCTCGACAGCGCTTTCGTCGAACAGTACTTCACCGGCACCGCGACCACCATCGAGGGCATCGGGCTCGGCGAAGTGGCGGAAGAAACCGTCCGCCGCCACGCCGCCGCCTTCGGCGACAACCCGATCTACCGCAAGATGCTCGATGTCGGCGGCATGTACCAGTACCGTATCCGCGGCGAAGACCATGCCTGGACCCCGTCCAACATCGCCAATCTCCAGCACGCGGTGCGCGGCAACAACTGGAAGAACTACGCCGAGTTCGCGAAGTCGATCAACGAGCAGTCGGAACACCTGCTGACGATCCGCGGCCTGATGGAGTTCAAGAAGGCCGACAAGCCGCTCAGCATCGACGAAGTCGAACCGGCGAGCGAAATCGTCAAGCGTTTCGCCACCGGCGCGATGAGCTACGGCTCGATCAGCTGGGAAGCGCACACCACGCTGGCCCTCGCCATGAACCGCATCGGCGGCAAGTCGAACACCGGCGAAGGCGGCGAGGACCCGGCCCGCTTCAAGCCGCTGCCGGATGGCAACTCCATGCGCTCGGCGATCAAGCAGGTCGCTAGCGGCCGCTTTGGCGTGACCGCCGAATACCTCGTCAATTCGGACGACATCCAGATCAAGATGGCGCAGGGCGCGAAGCCCGGCGAAGGCGGCCAGCTGCCCGGCCACAAGGTCGACAAGATCATCGGCAAGACCCGCCATTCGACGCCGGGCGTGGGCCTCATCAGCCCGCCGCCGCACCACGACATCTATTCGATCGAGGATCTCGCGCAGCTGATCCACGACCTGAAGAACGTGCAGCCCAAGTCGCGCATTTCGGTCAAACTCGTCTCCGAAGTCGGCGTCGGTACGGTTGCCGCGGGCGTTTCCAAGGCCCGCGCCGACCACGTGACGATCTCCGGCTACGAAGGCGGCACCGGCGCTTCGCCGCTGACCAGCCTCACCCATGCCGGGTCTCCGTGGGAAATCGGCCTGGCCGAAACGCAGCAGACGCTACTGCTGAACGACTTGCGCAGCCGGATCTCGGTCCAGGTCGACGGCGGCCTGCGCACCGGCCGCGACGTCGCCATCGGCGCGCTGCTGGGCGCGGACGAATTCGGCTTCGCCACGGCTCCGCTGATCGCGGCGGGCTGCATCATGATGCGCAAGTGCCACCTCAACACCTGCCCGGTGGGCGTGGCGACGCAGAACCCCGAACTGCGCAAGCGTTTCACCGGCCAGCCGGAACACGTCATCAACTACTTCTTCTTCGTCGCGGAAGAGCTGCGCCAGATCATGGCGGAAATGGGCTTCCGCACGATCGAGGAAATGGTCGGCCGGGTCGACCGCCTCGACATGAACAAGGCGATCGCCCACTGGAAGGCGCAAGGCATCGACCTGTCCCGCCTGCTGCACAAGGTGCCGCTGGACGAAGGCAAGCCGCTTCACCGCACCGAAGGGCAGGATCACGGGCTCGACAAGGCGCTCGACGTCGAACTGATCGCGGCAGCCAGGCCCGCCATCGAACAGGGCGAAGCGCTGGTGCTCGACTTCCCGATCCGCAACGTCAACCGCACGGTCGGCACGATGCTGTCGGGCCGCATCGCGGAATTGCACGGCCATGCCGGGCTCAAGCCGGAACAGCTGCGGATCAACCTCACCGGGGTGGCCGGGCAGAGCTTCGCCGCCTGGCTGGCCCATGGCGTGACGCTCGACCTCGTCGGCGATGCCAACGACTACGTCGGCAAGGGTCTGTCGGGCGGCCGGGTGATCGTGCGCCAGCCGGAAGGCATCGGCCGCGAGCCGACCGAGAACATCATTGTCGGCAACACCGTGCTCTACGGCGCGATCGCGGGCGAAGCCTATTTCAACGGCGTCGCGGGCGAACGTTTCGCCGTGCGCAATTCGGGTGCCGTCGCAGTGGTCGAAGGCACCGGTGACCACGGCTGCGAATACATGACCGGCGGCGTCGTCTGCGTTCTGGGCAAGACCGGCCGCAACTTCGCGGCGGGCATGTCGGGCGGCATCGCCTACGTCTACGACGAAGACGGCATGTTCGAGAAGCTGTGCAACCACGCGCAGGTCGATCTCGAGAAGATTGCGCCGCAGCCGAGCGAAAAGGAAGGCACCGGCCGTCCGCACCAGCGTCCGTCCAGTGTCGAGGATTACGGCATGGGCGACCCGCTCTATCACGACGCGGAACGGCTGCGGATCCTGGTCGAACGGCACAAGCTGCACACCGGCTCGGCGCGCGCCGCCGCGCTGCTCGACGATTGGGACAACGCGCTTACGAAGTTCGTGAAAGTGATGCCGCGCGATTACCGCAAGGCACTCCAGCAGATCGAAGCCGAGCGCAACGAAGCCGCCAGCGTGGCCGCGGAATAAGGATCAGGTTGACAAAGATGGGCAAGGAAACCGGATTTCTCGAATACGAACGCCACGACCGCGGCTACCTCGATCCGCAGGAGCGGCTGAAGAACTACAAGGAGTTCATCGTCCCCCTGCCGGAGGACGAGCTGCGCACGCAGGCGGCACGCTGCATGAATTGCGGCATTCCGTACTGTCACAACGGCTGCCCGGTGAACAACATCATCCCGGACTGGAATGACCTGGTCTACAAGGGCGACTGGCGCGACGCGCTGGAAGTGCTCCATTCGACCAACAACTTCCCCGAGTTCACCGGCCGCATCTGCCCCGCCCCGTGCGAGGCGAGCTGCACGCTGAACATCATGGACACCCCCGTCACGATCAAGTCGATCGAATGCGCGATCGTCGACCGCGGGTGGAAGGAAGGCTGGATCGAGCCGCAGGTTCCCGCCAGGCGCACCGGCAAGTCGGTCGCCGTGATCGGTGCGGGCCCGGCCGGCATGGCTTGCGCCCAGCAGCTGGCGCGCGCCGGCCATTCGGTCACCCTGTTCGAAAAGAACGACCGGATCGGCGGCCTGCTGCGTTACGGCATCCCCGACTTCAAGATGGAAAAGCACCTGATCGACCGGCGCAAGAAGCAGATGGAAGCCGAAGGCGTCACCATCCGCGCCTCGACCGAAGTCGGCGTCGACGTGTCGTTCAAGTCGCTGAAGGAAAACTTCGACGCGGTCGTCCTGTCGGGCGGCGCGGAAGACCCGCGCCCGCTACAGATCCCCGGCGCCGAGCTGCCGGGCGTGCACTTTGCGATGACTTTCCTCACCCAGCAGAACAAGCGCAACGCGGGCGACGACGAAAAGACCGCCGCCCCCAACGGCTCGCTGCTGGCGACCGGCAAGCACGTGGTCGTGATCGGCGGCGGCGATACCGGTTCCGACTGCGTCGGCACCTCCAACCGCCAGGGTGCGGCCAGCGTCACCCAGCTGGAAATCATGCCCAAGCCGCCGGAAAAGGAAAACAAGGCCATGACCTGGCCTGACTGGCCGCTCAAACTGCGCACCTCGACCAGCCACGACGAAGGCTGCGAGCGCGACTGGGCCGTGCTGACCAAGCGCGTGCTGGGCGACAACGAAGTCACCGGCCTCGAATGCGTCCGCGTCGAATGGCAGGACGGCAAGATGGTGGAAGTGCCGGGCAGCGAATTCACGCTCAAGGCCGACCTCATCCTGCTCGCCATGGGCTTCCTCGGCCCGCGCAAGCAGGGCATGATCGACCAGTCCGGCGTCAAGCTGACCGATCGCGGCAATGTCGACGGCAACACGGTCGATTACAAGACGAGCGAAGACCTGGTCTTCGCCTGCGGCGACATGCGCCGCGGCCAGTCGCTGGTCGTCTGGGCGATCCGCGAAGGCCGCCAGTGCGCCCGCGCGGTCGACGAAGCCCTGATGGGGGCCAGCGAGCTGCCGCGCTGACAATGTGACGGAAGCGGACGGTTTCGCGCCGTCCGCCCGTCACTCCTCCCGTTTGCCGGGCTTGCCGCCCCGGCTGCGGTATTCTTCCTTCGGCGCCGTCTTCCCCACAGGAAGCGCGCGCAGAGGAGAACCGGACATGGCCATACGAACCCGCGCGGCGGCGCGGCTGGCGCTGCTGCTGGCGGCCGCATTGCCGGGCGCCTGTTCCAGGCCGGGCAAGCCGCCCGAAGCCCCCCGGGGCTATGTCATCGGCCTGGGCGAAATCATGGGCCTGACCCAGATGCGCCACGCCAAGCTATGGTTCGCAGGCCAAGCCGGAAACTGGCCGCTGGCGGCTTACGAACTGGACGAGCTGAAAGAAGGCTTTGCCGACGCCGCGCACTACCATCCCCACCACAAGAACGTGCCCGAGCCGCTGGGGCGGATGATTGCCGAATATACGCAGGAACCGCTCGCCGAACTCGACACGGCGGTCGAACGGCAGGACAAGGCCCGCTTCGCCACTGCGTTCGACCATCTGACGCAAGGCTGCAACGCCTGCCACGAGGCAGCCGGCTTCGGCTTCAATGTCGTGCAGCGGCCGACTGTCCCGCCCTATTCGAACCAGCGTTTCGAACCCTAGCGCCCAGACCGGTACCCCCGCCCGCAGTTCGCGCATTTACCCCTGTCCTTGGCCGAAGTCATTTGACTGCGCGGCAGCAGGGCCCGAAAGACTCTGGACCACATTCGGGAGAGAGAACATGGGCTTGCGAGGCGTCAACCGCGTGATGATCGCGGTGCACGATCTGGAAAAGGCGAAAATCCTCTACAGCGATTTGCTCGGCGCGACTTTCCACGACGCGCACTGGACGGGCGAGCCATTCGGCATTGCCGTCTCGATCGCGTGGGACGCAGGCATCGAACTTTGCGCCCCGCTTCCGGGCCGCGAACAGGACAGTGCGGTTTCCGCCTTTCTCGCGCACCGGGGCGAAGGGGTAATGAACGTCTTCTTCGGCGTTGACGATGGCGATGCCGCAATGGAGCGCGCCGCCGCCCATGGTTTCGGCTGCGTCCATTCGCTGGACTACACGCAGGAGGAAATCGACGCACATCTGGGCGGATTTTTCCGCCGCTATCAGGAATTCATGATCGATTCGGCGGAGCGGTGCGGCTTTGCCATCAGCCTCGCCCGGATCGACGAAAAGGCAGACGGCTAGTCCAGCGACCAGTCGATCGCCCCGCGGCCATGCGCTTCGAGGAAGGCATTGGCCTTGCTGAACGGCTTCGAACCGAAGAACCCGCGATGGGCGGACAGCGGGCTCGGGTGGGGCGAGCGCAGGATCAGGTGGCGGCTGTTGCCCCGCAATTCGGGAACCCGCGCCGCCTTGGCCTGGGCATGGCTGCCCCAGAGGATGAACACGCTCGGCTCTTCCCGCGCGGCGACGGCGGCGACAGCCGCATCGGTAATCGCATCCCAGCCCTTGCCCGCATGCGAACCGGCCTGCCCCGATTCGACAGTGAGCGAATTGTTGAGCAGCAACACGCCCTGACGGGCCCATTTTTCAAGGTTGCCGTGCGCGGGAGGTTCGATCCCGAGATCGTCGCGCAATTCCTTGAAGATGTTCACCAGCGAAGGCGGCTGCCGCACGCCGGCCGGCACGGAGAAGCACAGGCCATGCGCCTGGCCCGGCCCGTGGTAGGGATCCTGACCGAGAATCACGACCTTGACCTTGTCGAGCGGTGTCAGCTCCAGCGCCCGCAGGCGGGTCCCGCGCGGTGGAAAGATCTGCTTGCCGGCATCCTCTTCCGCACGCAGCCAGCCGCCCAGCCGGCGCGCCTCGGGCGTGGTCAGGGCAGGCGTCAGGACCGGTTGCCAGCTTGGAGGAACGGCTTCGCTCATGCCGTTTGCCTAGCGCCAAGACGCATCGCATGCCAGCCGGGGCTTCCGCTCGTGCACAGATCGGCCTAGGGAGCATCCATGGCTGTCCATTTTCATGAAGAAGACCTGCCCGAAGGCGTGCTCGCGCCCGGCCCGGTCGCCGTCGATACCGAAACCATGGGGCTCATCACCCGCCGCGACCGGTTGTGCGTCGTCCAGATCAGCGATGGGCAGGGCGACGAGCACCTCGTCCGCTTCGCCCCCGGAAGCAGTTACGACGCGCCCAGCCTCAAGGCCGTGCTGGCCGATCCCGCGCGGTTGAAGCTCTATCACTTCGCGCGCTTCGACCTCGCCGCGATCCAGTATTACCTGGGCGTGATGGCCGCGCCGGTGTTCTGCACCAAGATCGCCAGCAAGCTGACCCGGACCTATACCGATCGTCATGGGCTGAAGAACCTCGTCAGCGAATTGCTGGGCAAGGAAATTTCCAAGCAGCAGCAGCTGAGCGACTGGGGCGCTCCGGAACTGACCGACCCACAGCGCGAATATGCCGCGTCCGACGTCCGCTATCTCCACCAGTTGCAGGACGTGCTGGTCAAGCGGCTGGCCCGCGAAGGGCGGACGGAAATCGCGCAGGCCTGCTTCGACTTCCTGCCGGCCCGCGCCCTGCTGGACCTTGCCGGCTGGCCGGAGCACGATATCTTCAGCCACGATTGAGGAGCGCGGCGCGGCCGGCAATGAGCGAACAAGCCGACATCATCCGCGACCACAGGCGCGAATTCGCCGCCCCCAACGGGGCGCACGACAAGCTTGTGGCATGGCTGACGAAGGCCCTGCCGGCAGGCATCGGCGTGCTTGCCGCGCTGATGCTGCTGCTTCCCTTTGCCCCGCGCGGCGACATCAGTTTCCTGCTCGACCGCAACCAGGTCGCCATCATCAAGGACCGCCTGCGGGTCGAAAACGCCATGTACCGCGGCGTCGACGACAAGGGCCGCCCCTTTTCCCTGACGGCGGGCAAGGCGGTACAGCACAGTTCGCGCGAAGCCCTGGTGCGGATGGAAGGCCTCAAGGCGAGCATCCTGCTGAAGGACGGCCCCGCCCTGCTGTCGGCCAGCAATGGCCGTTACGACATCGACAGCGAGACCGTGACGATCGACGGGCCGGTCCAGTTCACCGCTGCCGACGGCTATCGCATGGTCGCCCGCGACGTGTCGGTGAACCTGGAAACCCGTCAGCTCGTCGGCAACGGCAAGATCGACGGCTCGACCCCCGCCGGCACGTTCAGCGCCGACCACATTTCCGCCGATCTTGGCGAACGCATCGTCGCGTTATACGGCAATGCCCGCCTGCACATGACTCCCGGCCAGTTGAGGATGCCGCAATGAAGTTGACGCGCCACGCCATGACCTCTCTCCGCTACGCCACTGCCGGTTTCGTCCTGACACTGGCGGCGATGGGCAGCGTCCACCTTTCCGCCCAGATCCTGAAAGGGCACGATTCCAAGGCCCCGGTCAATTACGCGGCCGACCGGATCGAACTGCAGGACCGGCAGGACCGCGTCGTCCTCTCGGGCAATGTCGACATCACCCAGGGCAACCTGCGCCTGCAGGCCGCCCGTACCACGGTCGAATATACCAATACCGATACGCTCAAGATCCAGCGGATCACCGCCACCGGCGGCGTCCACGTGACTCGCGGCACCGAAACCGCCAACGGCAATGTCGCGATCTACGACTTCAACAAGCGGGTCATTACCCTGGTCGGCAATGTCGCCCTGCGCCGCAACGGCGATACGCTGAACGGCCAGCGGCTGACGATCGACCTCGCCACCGGCGTGTCGAGTGTCGACGGCAAGGCCGGAGGCGCCAGCGGCGGCCGCGTCAGCGGCAGCTTCTCGGTCCCCGGCTGAACGGGAGAGCTAGCGCTTTCCTGATGCCGCGCGGGCGATTTCCGCCAGTTCCTGCGCCAGAAGCACTTCGGACGCCTGGTTGTTGGACAGCAGCGCCCGGTGCAGGGCGACCAGCCGCTGGACCAGCCGTTCCAGCCGTTTTCCGTGCCAACGCCGCAATTGCGCCGCAAGGTCGCGCTTGTCGCGGAAGAAAACCCGCCGCGCCCGCGTTTCCTGTTCCAACAGCCCGGCAATGTCGGCGCGCGGACCGAGCTTGGCCGCCAGCTGGGCCAGCTGCGCGGTGCGCCGTTCGAACGCCAGGAGCAATCCGACCGGGTTAAGCGACATGTCCCGCATCCGCTTCAATTCGCCCGACAGACGCCCGACTTCCCCGGACAGGACGGCATTGACCAGCGGCATGAAGCCATCCTCTTCCGTGCTCGCCCCGACCGCGTCGAGCGCTTCGCCATCGGCGGTGCGCGGCGCCTGCGGGCTGGCATCGAGGTAAGTCGCAAGCTTGGTCACTTCCGACTGCGCCAGCCGGACGTCGAGCCCCGAGGCCCGTGCGATCCGTTCCGCCAGGTCGCCGCCCAGGCGCACCCCGGCCGCGTCGGCCATCTGCCGCACCGATGCCGTGACCGCGGCAAGGTCGGGCGGATAGAACATCGCCACCAGGCAATCGTCCCGCCCCGCCAGCAGCTTGGCAGTGCGCGACTTGTCGGTGGCGGAAGTCGCCACGACCAGCACCGGGCAGGCGGCGCCTTCGCCTGCGTCCTTCGTCTCGAGCAGGATCTTGAGCGCGTCGTGCGCTTCGTCTCCATTGGCGCGAACGTAGATGTGGCGGCTGCCCCCGAAGAGGGAAGTCGAGCGCGCCTCGTCGCCCAGGCGGACCGGGTCGCGCCGCAAGTCGCCGCCGCCCATCTCGACCCGTTCGCCCGGATCGTCGAGCATGCCCGCGATCCTGTCGGCGGCGGCGGAAGCCCCGGCCTCGTCCTGCCCGCAGAAGAAGAACACGCCACACTGCCGCGCCGCCTTGGGGGCGGTGGCGGCAAAGTCGCGCTGGGTCGCCTTCACCGGTAGATCCTATTTCCCGGCATTCAGGCGCAATGCCAGCCGCGTGACGATGCGGTCGGCAATGTCGCGAGCCAGGTTCTCGCGCGCCCGCTGCTCCGCCGCGATCACCGCATATTCCGACGAGACCACGTCGACACCGGCGTCCGAGCCGGACGTGGCGTCGAGCAGCACTTCGCCGCTCGCGGCATCGACCAGCTGGTAGCGCGCGCGCAAGGCGAAGCGTTCGCGCCCGATCGTGTCGTCGCCCAGCAGGCCGAGACCGGTCAGGTCCTCATCCAGCTTGACGTGGAGGATATAGCGCCCCGCCGCCCCGTTATCGCCACCCGGCGACAGGCGGTCGCGCAAGGCGTTGCGCACCAGCCAGCCCGCGCGCCCTTCGATCGGGGCGACTTCCACCCCGGCCAGGCCGCGCGCGATCTCGCCCTTGCTGCCGCCGGCATACATCGGCTGGAGCCCGCATCCGGCCAAGGCCAGGGAGGCAAGGAGCAGCAGGGGCGCAAGACGCCTCATGCGACGATATTGACCAGCCGGTCGGGCACCACGATCACCTTGCGTACTTCCGCACCATCGAGGCTACGCTGCACTTTCTCCGAAGCCAGCGCAAGCGCCTCCAGGTCGGCATTGGCCATACCCTTGGCGACGGTCAGCGTATCGCGCAGCTTGCCCTTGACCTGGACGGCAACGGTCACTTCGTCCTCGACCAGCAGTGCCGGATCGACTTCGGGCCAGGCGGCCTCGGCCACGAGAGTCGGCCCGCCGATCCCGGTCCAGCCTTCTTCGGCCAAGTGCGGCATCATCGGCGAAACCAGCAGCACCAGCGTCTTGATTGCCGCGCTGCGGCTGGCCGAAGGCTGGGCCTTCTCGATAGCGGAAGTCAGTTCGTAAAGCCGGGCAACGGCCTTGTTGAAGCCCAGCCCTTCGATGTCTTCGGCCACGGCGGCAACGGTCTGGTGCGCCTTGCGGTCGAGCGCCTTGTCCTCGCCTTCGGCGGAGGCGTCGTATTGCCCGAACAGGCGCCACAGGCGCTGGACGAACTTGCCGCAGCCTTCGATCCCGGCCGCCGACCACGGCAGGTCGCGTTCCGGCGGGCTGTCCGACAGCATGAACCAGCGCACCGCGTCGGCCCCGTACTGGTCGACGATGTCGTCCGGATCGACGACGTTCTTCTTCGACTTGGACATCTTGATGACGCGGCCGATGTCCACCGGCGCGCCGTCTTCCGCCAGAACAGCGCCGTCACCGCTCCGGTTCACTTCGCCAGGGCTGTAATAGACCGGCTGGCCATTCGCCGGGTCGGTGCGCGAATAGGTCTCGTGCGTCACCATGCCCTGCGTGAACAGGCTGGCGAACGGTTCGGCGAAGTCGATCAGCCCGATATGCTCCAAGGCGCGGGTCCAGAACCGGGCATAGAGCAAGTGCAGGATCGCATGCTCGATCCCGCCGATATATTGTTCGACCGGCAGCCACTTGGCGAGTTCTTCCCGGTCGAACGGCTTGTCCGCCGGCTGGCTGGCGAAGCGCAGGAAATACCACGAACTGTCGACGAACGTGTCGAGCGTGTCGGTTTCCCGTTCCGCCTTGGCCCCGCATTTGGGGCAATCGACATGCTTCCACGTCGGATGGCGCACCAGCGGGTTGCCGGGCGTCTTGAAATCGACGTCTTCCGGCAAGGTGACGGGCAGCTGATCCTTGGGCACCGGCACCACGCCGCATGTTCCGCAGTGGATGAACGGGATCGGCGTGCCCCAGTAGCGCTGGCGCGAAACGCCCCAGTCGCGCAGGCGCCACACCGTCTTGCCATGGCCCCAGCCTTCGCGCCCGGCGCGGGTCACGACCGCCAGTTGTGCTTCTTCGATCGTAAGGCCGTCGAGGAAGTCCGAATTGACGAGCACCCCGTCGCCCGGTTCCGCTTCTCCGTTGACGAAAGGCTTGCCGGCATCGGCCGCGCTCGGAGCGATCACGCGCGGGATCGGCAGCCCGTACTTGGAAGCGAAGTCGAAGTCGCGCTGGTCGTGGCCCGGCACGGCCATGATCGCGCCGGTGCCGTATTCCATCAGCACGAAATTCGCGATCCACACCGGCAGTTCGTGGCCCGTGAACGGATGGACGACCTTGAGCCCGGTATCGAAGCCCAGCTTTTCCGCCGTTTCCAGTTCCGCCGCCGTGGTCCCGCCCGCGCGGCACCGTTCGATGAAGGCGGCCGCCTCGTGATCGGTATCGGCCAGGGCATGGGCGATCGGATGGTCGGCCGCGACAGCGACGAAGCTGGCGCCAAAGATCGTGTCGGGCCGGGTCGTATAGACCTCGATCTCCTCGTCGAAATTGCTGCCCCGGAAATGGAACTGCAGCCCGGTGCTCTTGCCGATCCAGTTTTCCTGCATCAGCTTGACCTTGTCCGGCCAGTTTTCGAGG
>JAQVEQ010000146.1 GCA_028697875.1 Novosphingobium sp.
GTTGTTCACCGTGGTCGGGCAGCCATAGAGGCCCGCACCCGCCGGGAACGGCGGCTTGAGGCGCGGCTGCCCCTTCTTGCCTTCCAGGCTTTCGATCATCGCGGTCTCTTCGCCGCAAATGTAGGCACCCGCGCCGCGATGGACGAAAACGTCGAAATCGTAGCCCGAACCGCTGGCGTTCTTGCCGATCAAGCCTGCGTCATAGGCTTCCTGCACGGCGGCGAAGAGCGTTTCGGCTTCGCGGATATATTCGCCGCGAATGTAGATGTAGGCCGCGCGCGCGCCCATCGCGAAACCGGCGACCAGCGCGCCTTCGATCAGCTTGTGCGGATCGTGGCGGATGATCTCGCGGTCCTTGCACGAACCGGGTTCGGATTCGTCGGCGTTGATAACTAGGAAACTCGGGCGGCCGTCCTTGCTTTCCTTGGGCATGAAGGACCACTTCATCCCGGTCGGGAAGCCGGCCCCGCCGCGCCCGCGCAGGCCGGAGGCCTTGATCTCGTCGATGATGGCATCCCGGCCCTTGGCGAGGATGTCCTTGGTGTTGTCCCAGTCCCCGCGCGCCTGGGCGGCGGCAAGGTTCCACGGCTGATAGCCGTAGAGGTTGGTGAAGATGCGGTCCTTATCAGCGAGCATGGCTTACCACTCCCCCCGATAATCGTGGTTTTCGGTGACCATATCCTTCAGCGTGGTCGGCCCGCCAAGCGGCTCGACCGTATGGCGGCCGGGCTCCTGCGTCCCGGTCTTGGGCTGTTCGCCCTTCGCCAGCGCATCGAGGACGGCATCGAGGCGCTCCGCCGTCAGGTCCTCGTAATTATCGTCGTTGATCTGGACCATCGGCGCAGAGGCGCAGTTGCCCATGCATTCGACTTCGGTCAGCGTCCACAGCCCGTCGTCGGTGGTGTGCCCCTTGTGCATCCCGCGCGCCTTGCAAGCTGCCAGAATGTCGTCGGACCCACGCAGCATGCACGGCGTCGTGCCGCAGACCTGCACGTGGAAACGGCCGACCGGCACGAGATTGTACATGGTGTAGAAGGTGGCGACTTCGACCACGCGGATCACCGGCATGTCGAGGTACCTGGCGATGTATTCCATCACCGGGATCGGCAGCCAGCCCTGGGTCTGCGTTTCCTCGCCCACCTGGCGCTGGGCGTAGTCAAGCAGCGCCATGACGGCGCTTTTCTGCCGGCCTTCGGGATAACGGGCGATCGCCGCCTTGGCCTTCGCGTCCCATGCGGGATTGAAGGCGAACTGGCTCCAGCGGGCGCGCAGTTCCGGCGTATCGGGTTCGAGATAACGGTCAGCCATTAGCGGATGAACTCCACGCGAGAGCACTTGTCGCCCTCGAACGAATAGACGGCGATAACTTCGAACGGCTCGACCAGTTCCGAGCCATCGGTCGCAGGACCGCGCGTCACGTATTCACGAAACAGGACATAGTTGCCGATGGTCTGCTTTTCGCGCACTTCGGCATGATTCTGCGGCCACTTGGCGAAAGCATCGGCAAGGCCGCTGCGCGTACCTTCCTTGCCTTCGCGCACCACCGCACCGCGATAGCCCGCCTCGCAGGCATCGTCGGTCATGTAGGACACGTAGAGATCGGCGTCCTGCGCATTGTAGGCGGCGATCATCGCCTCTGCGGTTGCGAGATTGCTCACCGGTCGCACTCCCCGAATACCACGTCGATCGCGCCGAGGATGGCGGTCGCGTCGGGCAGCATGTGGCCCTTGGACATGAAGTCCATCGCTTGAAGGTGGCTGAAGGCCGTCGGGCGGATCTTGCAGCGGTACGGCTTGTTGGAGCCGTCGCTGACGAGATAGACGCCGAATTCGCCCTTGGGGCTTTCGGTCGCGACGTAGACTTCACCTGCCGGGACGTGGAAGCCTTCGGTATAGAGCTTGAAGTGATGGATCAGCGATTCCATCGACTGCTTCATCTCGCCGCGCTTGGGCGGGGAAACCTTGCGGTCGAGGCTGGCAACCGGGCCTTCGGGCATCTGTTCGAGGCACTGGCGCATGATCTTGGCCGACTGGCGGACTTCCTCGACCCGCACCATCATCCGGTCGTAGCAGTCCGAATTGGTGCCGACCGGGATTTCGAAATCCATCCGATCGTAAACGTCGTAGGGCTGGCTCTTGCGGATATCCCACGGGATCCCGGCGGCGCGGATCATCGGGCCGGAGAAGCCCCAGGCCAGCGCGTCTTCCTTGGAAACCTTGGCAATGTCGACGTTGCGCTGCTTGAAGATGCGGTTGTCGACGACGAGGCTCATCGCATCCTCGAACAGGCGGGGCAGGCGCGTGTCGAGCCACACCATCATGTCGTCGAGCAGTTTCTGCGGCACGTCCTGGTGCACGCCGCCAGGGCGGAACCATGCGCTGTGCATGCGCGCGCCGGAGGCTCGTTCGAAGAAGTTGAGGCAATCCTCGCGGATTTCGAACAGCCACAGGTTAGGCGTCATCGCGCCCACGTCCATCACGTGGGAACCGATGTTGAGCATGTGGTTGCAAATGCGGGTCAGCTCGGCGAACAGCACGCGCAAATACTGGCCGCGCAGCGGAACCTCGACATTGAGCAGCTTCTCGATCGCGAGAACGTAGGAATGCTCCATCCCCAGCGGCGAACAGTAGTCGAGGCGGTCGAAATAGGGCAGCGCCTGGAGGTAGGTCTTGTGCTCGATCAGCTTTTCGGTGCCGCGATGGAGCAGGCCGACGTGCGGGTCGATCCGCTCGATCGTTTCGCCGTCGAGTTCCATGACCATGCGCAGCACGCCGTGCGCTGCCGGGTGCTGGGGCCCGAAGTTGATCGTGTAATTGGTGATGACTTCGTCGCCGGTGGTCGGCGACTGTTCGAGCTGCATGCTCATTTCGCGTCCCCTTCCGCCTTCTCATCGCCCGGCAGGACGTATTCCGCCCCTTCCCACGGGCTCATGAAGTCGAACTGGCGCAGGTCCTGCGGCAGCTCCACCGGCTCGTAGACCACGCGCTTTTCCTCTTCGGAATAACGCAGTTCGACATAACCGGTCAGCGGGAAGTCCTTGCGGAACGGATGACCTTCGAAGCCGTAGTCCGTGAGGATGCGGCGCAGATCGAGATTGCCGTCGAAAACCACGCCGTAGAGGTCGAACACCTCGCGTTCGAGCCACGCGGCATTGGGCCAGATCGTGGTGACGGTCGGCACCGGGGTATCTTCCGCTGCCGTAACCTTCACCAACACACGGCTGTTCTTCGTCACCGACAGCAGCATGTAGACGACTTCGAACCGCTCGGCCCGCGAAGGGAAGTCGACGCCCGCGATTTCCATCAGCTGCTGGTATTCGTGCTCGTCGCGCAGCATGCGCAGCACCTCGGCCACGCTCTCGCGCTTCACGGTCAGAACGGTTTCCCCATGCTCTTCCTTGCAGGCAACGAGATTGCCGCCGATCGCCTTGGAGAGCGTGTCGGCCAGCCCGTCGATCAGGACGAACTTCGGCGCGGAATGAAGGACCTGGGCCATCTTAACGCTCCACCGTGCCTTCGCGGCGGATCTTCCGCTGGAGCTGCATCACGCCGTACATCAGCGCTTCGGCGGTCGGCGGGCAGCCCGGGACATAGATGTCCACCGGGACGATCCGGTCGCAACCGCGCACCACCGAATAGCTGTAGTGATAGTAACCGCCGCCATTGGCGCACGAACCCATCGAGATGACGTACTTGGGGTCCGACATCTGGTCGTAGACCTTGCGCATGGCAGGAGCCATCTTGTTGCACAGCGTACCGGCCACGATCATCACGTCGCTCTGACGCGGCGAGGCGCGCGGAGCAAAGCCGAAACGTTCCAGATCGTAGCGCGGCATGTTGGCGTGGATCATTTCCACCGCGCAGCAGGCGAGACCGAAGGTCATCCACCACAGCGAGCCAGTGCGCGCCCAGTGGAACAGCTCCTCGGTCGAAGTAACGAGGAAACCCTTGTCGTTCACTTCCGCAGTGAGGTCGTTGAAGAAAGCCTGATCGGGCGGCGTATGGCCGGCCGGGGCCGGTTCGATCACTCCCATTCGAGCGCTCCCTTCTTCCAAGCGTAGGCAAAGCCGATCACCAGTTCGCCCAGGAACACCATCATCGTGATCCAGCCCGGCCAGCCGGTCAGGTCGAGGCTGACCGCCCACGGGAACAGGAAGGCCGCTTCGAGATCGAAGATGATGAACAGGATCGCGACAAGGTAGAACCGGACGTCGAACTGGCTGCGCGGATCTTCGAACGCGGGGAAGCCGCATTCGTATTCGCTGAGCTTTTCGGCGGTAGGGTTGCTGGTGCCAGTGAGGTAGGAAACCCCGATCGGCAGGAACACGAAGGCTGCCGAGAGAAGCAGCGCGATGCCGAGAAAGATCAGGATCGGCAGGTATTGTGTCAGGTCGAGCACATTTGGTCCTTTTGGGAAGGCTGACTCGCGAGCAACCGGATATTTGGTGCGCCCTAGTCCCCCCTTTACGCAGGTGCAAGAGGGGGAAGCCCGGTTTTCCTGACCGATCCGCGCAAGTGCGTCAGACTTTTGGCCGTTTGCTTTTGCGGCAGCGCAGCATTAGACCTTGGCCTATCGTCCAGCTTTCGCTCATTCGAGGTTCGTCATGCCCCAGTTTTCCTCGCAAGATCCGATTGTCATTCTTTCCTATGCCCGCACGCCCATGGGAGGGATGCTGGGGGCATTGTCCGATGCCGGGACAACCGATCTCGGCGCCACTGTCGTCAGGGCGGCCGTCGATCGCGCGGGTGTCGCGGACGAGGATATCGACCGCGTCTACATGGGCTGCGTCCTGCCCGCCGGGCTCGGCCAGGCCCCTGCCCGCCAGGCCACGATCAAGGCCGGCCTGCCCGCCTCGGTCCAGGCGAGCACCGTCAACAAGGTCTGCGGCTCGGGCATGCAGACCGTCATCATGGCCTCCGAAGCGCTGGTCGCCGGATCGGCCGACCTGATCGTCGCCGGCGGCATGGAAAGCATGACCAACGCGCCCTACCTGCTCAAGAAGCACCGCGCAGGCGCCCGGGCCGGCCATGACACGGCGTACGACCACATGTTCCTCGACGGACTGGAAGACGCCTACGACGCCGGCACCGCGATGGGCGCCCTCGCCCAGATCATGGCCGACAAGTACCAGCTCACCCGCGAAGAGCAGGACGCCTATTCCATCGAATCGCTACGCCGCGCGAACGAGGCGATCGCCAATGGCGCGTTCGCCGGCGAAATCGTCCCGGTGACAGTCAAGTCGCGCAAGGGTGAAGTCGTGATCGACACCGACGAGCAGCCCGGCAAGGGCCGCCCGGACAAGATCCCGGCGCTCAAGCCCGCCTTTGCCAGGGACGGGACCATCACTGCCGCCAGCTCCAGCTCGATCTCCGACGGCGCGGCGGCCGTGCTCCTCGCCCGCGAAAGCACGGCCAGGGCCAAGGGCCTGGCGCCGGTGGCGAAGATCGTCGGCCTGGCCGCCCATTCGCAGGAACCGGCCGCTTTCACCACCGCCCCGGTCGGCGCCATGAAGAAAGCGCTCGAACAGGCCGGCTGGAGTGCCGACGACGTCGACCTGTGGGAAGTCAACGAGGCCTTCGCCTGTGTCGCCATGTTCGCGATGCGCGACCTCGGCATCCCGCACGACAAGCTCAACATACACGGCGGGGCAACCGCGCTCGGCCACCCGATCGGCGCCAGCGGCACGCGAATCATCGCCACCCTGATCGGTGCGCTCAAGCGCAAGGGCCTCAAGAAAGGCATCGCTAGCCTCTGCATCGGCGGCGGCGAAGGCACTGCCGTGGCATTGGAACTGCTCTAACCCCCCAAGCGGCTATCGCCAGCATGGCGAAGCGATCCAGGGCAGGATTCCGTCCTGGATCGCCGCGCCGCGCATGGCGGTTCGCAATGACAAGAAGCCTGGCGGCTTCGGCCCGGCGGGCCTACTTCGATCGCGGCTCGCCCGATCCCCACAGGCGCTTCTGCGGGATCCAGCCTACCCGGCCGGTCACGTCGAAACGACACCAGCCTTCGTCGCAATCCCCAAGCTTGCCGACCACGCCTGGCTGAGCATTCCACAACAGCCGGGCGCCGGCCTGCGGTTTGGCCCGCATCGGGGCAGGACCGCCGCCAACGACAATCGCCGTGCGGTCGCGGCTGAGGAATCGCGCCACCACCCAGCCACGGTCGCCGTCGGCATCCTCGACCAAGCGCCAGCCTTCCTTGATTCGCAAGACCTTGAGCGGCAGCTGCGGCCGTTCGTATACCCAGTCGATACGATAGGACTCGCTGGGCCCGACGCGCATGTTGACCTTTTCCGCGCGAATCGAGGCCCAATAGGGCGTCTCCCGGTCCTGCGCGATGGCAGGCGTGACGAGAAGGCTGGCAGCAAGAATTGCGGGGATCGCGCGCAGGATGGGCATGAGGCGAACCCATAGCCCCGCCGCCTGCCTCTCATCAAGCCGCTAAGCCACCGGATCATGCAACCATCCGCTTGACCGGCGCACCGTCCCGGGCTTAGCGAAATGGGCAATGAACGACACAGGACAAGAGCTATCGAACCGCCGCATCAGCGGCAAACCCCGGGTCATCGTCACGCGGCACCTGCTGCCTTCGGTCGAAACCCGGATGGCCGAACTGTTCGACGTTGTCCTGAACGAGCGGGACGAACCGATGAGCCAGGCCGCGCTGGCCGCCGCGATGCAGGATTGCGACGTCCTCGTCCCCACCGTGACCGACAAGATCAATGCCGGCCTGATAGAACAGGCCGGCGAACGCCTGCGGTTGATCGCCAGTTTCGGCGCGGGCGTCGACCATATCGACCTTGCCGCCGCGCGCGCGCGCAAGATCATCGTCACCAACACGCCCGGCGTGTTCACGGACGACACCGCGGACCTGACCATGGCCATGGTAATCGGCGTGCCGCGCCGCATCCGCGAAGGCACGGCTCTGATCCGGCGCGGCGAATGGACTGGCTGGGCGCCGTCCGGGCTGCTCGGCCGCCAGTTGGGCGGCAAGGTGCTCGGCATTGTCGGCATGGGCCGCATCGGCCAGGCAGTCGCCCACCGCGCGCGCGCTTTCGGCCTCAAGATCATCTACAACATTCGCCGCCGTCTGCCGCCCGCGGCCGAGAATATCCATGGCGCGGAATATGTCGCCGAACTCGACGAACTGATCGCCCGCAGCGACATCCTGACGCTGCATTGCCCCTCCACCCCGGCCACCCACCA
>JAQVEQ010000147.1 GCA_028697875.1 Novosphingobium sp.
ACGCGCCCGCATGTCCGGCGTGCCGGTCGGCGTGGAGGCGGAGCGGGCCTTTTTCGGGTAATTCGGGTGTTGGGCACCTGCCCACCCCGCTGCGGCTAGCCTCACCTGCGGTTCGGCGAGTCTCGCTCCCCTCCCGCTTGCGGGAGGGGCTGGGGGTGGGAGATTACCCCCTGTCCTACACGCCCGCCCATGCATAATAGACGTGATTCGCATCGTGGTCCCGACAGGAGCGAATCATGGCCCAGCTTTCCCCCATCCCCCTGCCCGCCCCCGGCGCGACGCGTGACAGGCGGCGTGACGGAAAGCCCGCGGAAATTTCTCCCCCAGAACCGTGTCAACTGTGTCAACTTCGGCTCCGGCACAGGCCCCTGGGGGCCCGGCAGGCGCGCTTACGCCTCCGCCGCCACCCGGTTGGACAGCGTGCCGAGAACGCCGATGGACACGTCCACCCGGTCGCCGTCCTTCATGTAAAGCGGCGGGGTCCGCCCGGCACCGACGCCGCCCGGCGTGCCGGTGGCGATGACGTCGCCGGGCCGCAGTTCGGTGAAAGTCGAGCAATAGGCGATCAGGGCCGGAATATCGTGGATGAGGTCGGACACCGGCTGGTCCTGCACGATCTCGCCGTTGAGCCGCGTCTGCACGCGCTGCGCGCCGAGGTCGGGAACCTCGTCGGGCGTCACCAGTGCCGGGCCGAAGCCGCCGGTTCCGGGGAAGTTCTTGCCCGGCGTGAACTGGATGCTGTGCCGCTGCCAATCGCGCACGGAGGCATCCTGGAACGCGGCATAGCCCGCCACATGGGCCTGCGCCTGCTCGCGCGGGATGCGGCGCCCGGCCTTGCCGATCACGACGGCCAGCTCGCCTTCGAAGTCGAAAGCCGTGCTTTCGCGCGGGCACACCAGCGGCTGGCCATGCGCGACAAGCGTATCGGCCCAGCGCGTGAAGACCGCCGGATAGCCTTCCTCTTTCCGCCCCATTTCAGCGATATGGCTCGCATAGTTAAGACCGATGCACAGGATCTTGCCAGGGTTGGGAACGGCCGGGAGCAAGGTCACGTCGTCCAGCGGGTACGTGTTCCCGCCGGCAAGGCCTGCCAGCGTCCCCGCCGCCAGCGCATCGACGATATAGGACGGCGTGCCGGGCGTGCCGCAATCGACGATCCGCTCCCCTTCCAGCCAGCCGAAGCTCGGCGTGCCGTCGGGACGGGTGAAACTGACATAACGCATGGGGCTGCCTCTCGCTCGTGGTATCGCTATGCCCCGTGGTTTGGCACGGAAATCAGTGCCCCGGCAAGGTCCCGGAATTGCGCCGCTGCCAGGTGATCCGCACGAGGTCCGGCCCGGTGTCAGCCTCGAGATAGAGCAGGTCGCCGTCGAAGCCGTAGCGGCGCGGTTGCTCGACCGCTGCGAAGTTGGGATACCACGCGCCCTGCACGTGGTGAGTGACGACGCCCGCCGCCGCATCCACGCTGAAGGTCCCGAAATAGCCGGTGTAGGCGCGCAGCGCGCGGCCGAGGTCGGCATCGCTGACATCGTAGATCGTCGGCGCGTCCAGCAGCGGGCGGTTGGCCATCGACAAGTGGCAGCTCATGTGGCCGTCCGCGCTGTACATGATGATCCCGATGGCGTCCTTGCCGAAGGGATAGCTCTCGCTCCCGTCGGGGTGGTAAGTCGTCCAGCGGACGAGTTCCCACCCGCCCACCAGCGCGCGAACCGCTTCGGCCTCGTCCATGTCCGGCGCGGCGAGCCGCGGGGGCAGGCCGCTCATGCCGCCTCCGGCTTGCGGTTGCGATGCCAGACCGGTTCGGTGCCGGGCGGATAGCGCCGCGGCACGCCCGGGTTGTAAGTGTCGTTGAGCACGCCGATGAAATCCATGTCGTTGTAGGGATCGGACGGCGGGGTGAAGCCCACCCCGCGCCTGCGCAAGTCGGCCATGAAGATTTCGGCCACCATGTCATGCGTCAGGTCGTCGCGGTGGTCGGAATGGAGCTTGAGGTCGTCCATGTCGTTATAGACCTCCGCGTTCCAGTGCAGCATCAGCCGCAAGTCGCCGGTATGCAGCTCGGCATTGACGGTATCGCCCGTCGTCATCAGCCAGCGGTCGCGGTCGGACGGATCGACGCCCAGTTCGGTATCGAAAGTCAGCCCTTCGTAACGGCGCCGTTCCAGCGGGCCATTCGATTCCGGGCGGTGGTACATCCGCTCGTTCTGGACGACGAGGCTCTTGTTCCACATCGGCGCGGTGACGCGCTGCGGTTCGCCGTCCACCCCGTCGGGCCAATAGGTGAAGCCGCCTGTCGGGCACTTGCACCACCAGGTCACGACTTGCGCCATCTTGACCATCCAGCGGTCGAACAGCCGGGACTTGCCCATCAGCGAAAGGATCCACAAGGGCGCGTTCTCCTTGCGCACGCCGCGGAACGTCACCCCGTCGATATGGCCGGGGTCGGTCGCCTCGAACGGGCCGCTGAGGCTGAAATACATGAAGGTCGGGCGGGCATATTGCGCACCCCAGTAATCGCGCGCGAGGGCCCGCAGCTTGGGATCGTAGAAGATATCGTCCAACTCGGTGAAATAGGTCGTGCCATGGCTCGCCACCCAGCCGCGAAACTGGGCAACGATGAACTTGTCCATGGAGATGTTGCGGTCGATCCTGCCCGACGTGGACGCGGCGATCTGTTCGACATTCTGGAACCGCCCCTTGGTCACCATCGGCCAGGGCCCATAAGTGCGGATCATGTCCATCAACGCATCGTGCTGCGCCTCGCTATAGACATTCTGCATCACACGCGGTGGCGCGAAAGGAAGCATGTCGAACTGTGCCGTATTCGCCCTAGTGGTCATGACCCGTTCTCCCGCCACCGCCCCGCAATTGCGGGATACGGCTTTTCTTATGGCATAAGGTTCCAACCTAAGGCACCGCCTGTCAAGCGGTGGCGGGAATCCCTCCGCCTGTGCGAAACCGGGTCAGAAGGTGCCGGGATAGGCCCCGCCGTCGAGCAGGATGTTCTGCCCGTTGATATAGGCGGCCTGCCGGCTGGCGAGAAAGGCGCAGGCTGCGCCGAATTCCTCTGGCCGGCCGAGACGGCGGGCCGGATTGCTGGCGGCCATACCGTCCCACACGTCCTCGAACGTCGAACCGCTGCCGTCCGCCACTGTCCGCGCGAGGCTGCGCAGCCGGTCGGTGGCGAACTGGCCGGGCAGCAGGTTGTTGATCGTCACCCCGTCCGCCGCCACTTCGCGCGCCAGGCCCGCGATAAAGCCGGTGAAGCCCGAACGCGCGCCGTTGGACAGGCCAAGCTGGGGAATCGGCGCCTTGACCGCGTTGGAGGTGATGTTGACGATGCGCCCCCAGCCCTTGCGCCGCATCGGCCCGATCGTCTCGCGGATCAGCATGATCGGGGCGACCATGTTGGCCGACAGGGCCTTGTGCCAATCGTCCTCGTCCCAGTCGGCGAACTGGCCCGGCGGCGGACCTGCCGCATTGGTGACGAGAATGTCGGGCTCGGGACAGGCTTCCAGCATGCTCGCCCGGCCATCTGGCGTCGTGACGTCGGCGCAGACACAGGACACCGGGCGGCCGACGGCCTCGGCCAGTTCCGCCGCCGTCCGCTCCAGCGTTGCCTGTGTACGCCCGTTCAGCGTGACTTCCACGCCGGCGGCGGCCAGCGCTTCGGCGCAAGCGCGCCCCAAGCCCTGCGACGATCCGCAGACCAGCGCCGTGCGTCCGGCAATCCCGTAATCGAGCCCTGTCATCGCCTCGCCTCCTGTTGCGGAAGGATGGCATCGCACGCCGCGCCGTCAAGGCAATGTGCCCATCGAGTGCAACGTAGCGGGCGATCAGTGGTGTTCGCCGCCTTCCGCGCCTTCGAGGATCACGAGCGCATCGGCCGCCACCGCACGCCCATTGGCGATGCGGATCGGATTGACGTCGATCTCCGAGATTTCCGGCAGTTCCAGCGCCATCTGGCCAAGGCCCATGACCGCCGCGACCACCGCGTCGACTTCCGCCGGTTCCAGCCCGCGACGGGCGGATGCGATGCGGCCGTCGCACAGGCTTTCAACCACCTTGCGCGCCATGCCGGCATCGAACGGCGGACGCAGCATGGCCACTTCGGCCAGCACTTCCACCAGCACGCCGCCCATGCCGACCACGACGATCGGGCCGAACGAGAGGTCGCGCTTGATGCCGCAGGTCAGTTCCATGCGGGCGGGGACCATTTCCTGCACGAGGATGCCCGAAAGCGCGACATGCGGAGCGCCACGGGCCACGTCTTCCAGCATGGCATCGGCCTCGGCCTTCACCCCGCCGGCTTCGAGACCGAGACGCAGGCCGCCGACGTCCGACTTGTGCATCAGCTCGGGGCTCATGTACTTGATCGCCACCTTGCCGCCGATCCCGGCTGCCGCCGCGTCCGCCTCTTCCGGCGTCGCGACCAGCTTCTCGCGCGTGACGGGGATGCCGTATTCGGCGAAGAGCTGCTTGCCTTCATGCTCCATCAGCACCTTGCGGCCGCCGCAGGCGGCGAACAGCGCGCGGGCGCGGGCAATGCGGGCTTCGTCCTTGGCCGGGGCGCGGACCACGGCCGGCTTGTCGAGCGACTGGCGGGCCAGCGCGCCGAGCGGACGCACCGCGCGGGCCGGGTCGAGATAGAGCGGCGTGCCCGCTTCCGACACTTCCGGCACGGTCGCGGTGCAGAGGATCGAGACCGGCTTGTCCGTGCCGAGGTCGCCATCGATCAGCGCCCTGACGTAGTCCTTGGTGTGGTCCCAGGTAACGCAGGAGATCATGTCGATCTCCGGGCACTTGCCGAGGTATTCCATGATCCCGACTGCCGCGTCCTGATGGGCGACGATCTGCGAGGTCGTGTCGATCGGGTTGCCGACGCTGCCGAAGAACGGCTGCGGCATGATCGCTTCCAGTTCGGCCTGCACCTTCTCGGAGAATTCCGGCACGGTCAGCCCGACTTCCGCCGCTTCGTCGGTCAGCAGCACGCCGGCACCGCCCGAAGTGGTCAGCACCGCCATGCGCTTGCCCTTGGCCCGCTTGCCGGTTTCGAACATCAGGCCGAGATCGAGCATATCCTGCATCGTTTCGGCGATATGGACGCCGTACTGGCGGCACACGGCATAGAGTACGTCGGTCGAGCCGGTGATCGAGCCGGTGTGGCTCATCGCCGCACGGGCGGCCTCTTCCGAACGGCCCGCCTTGAGCAGGACGACGGGCTTGTCGAGTTCCAGCGCACGTTCGGCGGTTTCGATGAAGATTTCAGGGTTACGCAGAGTCTCGATGCAGACCAGCAGGACCTTCACTTCCGGCCGTTCGATCAGGTAGCGGCTGACCATCGCGACGTTGCAGTCGACTTCGTTACCGGTGCTGACGAACCAGCCCACGCCCAGCCCGGCGCGCATCGCCATGAGCGAGATGTAGGAGCCGAACCCGCCGCTCTGCGAAACGAGCGCCGTCCCGCCGACCGAAGGCAGCGGATTGCTGGGATCGATCGCGAAGTTCGCCATGACCCCGTTGTGCATGTTGAGATAGCCGATGCAGTTCGGGCCGATGATGCGGATGCCCGTGCGGCGCGAGATTTCCGCCAGCCGGTCTTGCAGGGCCTGCCCTTCACCGCCGACTTCGGCGAAACCCGAAGTGACGACGACCACGCCGCCGACACCCTTGGCGGCCGCCTCTTCGACGACATCGGGCGCCATCTTGGCGGCAACCGCGACGACGGCCAGATCCACTTCGTGCGGCACGTCCGAAATCGACGGATAGGCGGTCACACCCATGATTTCCTTGTCCGACGGGTGGATCGGATAGAGCGGGCCGTCGAATGCGCGCTTGAGATTGGCGAAAAGCAGGCCGCCGATCCGATAAGCCGTGTTCGACGCGCCGATCAGCGCGATGGAGCGCGGCGCGAGCAGGCGGTCCATCGCCGAGCGTTCGGCAACATTCGTGGTCGCGGTGGCGGACATGGTCTCTCCTTGCATACGGTTCCGAAGCCCCGGCTCGCGGGTCGGGGCAGTGTTCCCCGCCCCCTGCATAGGCTGGAGGGACTTGGCAAGCCCGCAATGCCGCACGGAACCGGTCAGACTGTTCAGGCGGTGCCCATATTCAACCGTTCGCCGAGGAGCAATCCCGCAACGCGCCCACGACGTGCATCGTCCTGCGATGGCGGAAAAGGAACAGGGACAGAGGGCGGCACCACTCCGTCCCTCAAGGCCTGGCCTTGCCCGTCAGCTGTCGAGGTGCATCAACTCGATCACGTGTCCTTCGGGATCGGTGGCATAACCCATGCGCAGCTTGTGCTCGGGAATATCCAGTCCCGGCATGGTAATCGTGCCACCGGCCTTCTCGATGGCGGCGAGCGAGGCGTCTACATCCTCGACCATGAGCGCGAGATAGGATTCGCCCGGTGCGGGCGCCGGCCGGTTCTTGTAGGCGATCAGCACGACCTGCTGCGGGCCGACACCGATGAAATTCTCGACAAAGGCATTGTCGCCCTCCCCCTCTTCGATCCGCGTGCCATGATTGAAGCCGAGCGCGGTGCAGTAGAATTCGCGCATGGCGTCGCTGTCGGACACGGCGAACTTGGTATAGGCGATAGCGGTAACGGACATGGGATTTTCCCTCGTGAAAACAGCAGGCAGACAGGCCTAGATCGAAAGCGGTTCAAGCTCGCGCCGGGGTTCCGGCTCGGCACCCGCCCGCTTGGCGATCCGGTAGTCTTCCATCCTCGGCTGGCGCGTGGCGTGCCAGATTTCCGAGTTGTGCCGCGGCAGCGCCAGGATCACCTTGCCGCTGGCATGGCGGTAATAACCGTGGGCGGTGCCCTTGTTCACCCAGGCGGTCCGGGCCAGGTCCTTGTCCATCGTTTCGACGAAATCGCGTGCCGCCTCTTCGGTGACTTCGAACGACGCGATATCCTCGTCGATCATCGTCTGGAGCAGTTCGACGATGTAGTGTACCTGCTGTTCGCCCAGCACCGCGTGGTTGGCGGTCAGGTTGCTGTAGGGGCCAACGGTCAGGACGAAGTTGGGCAGGCCCGGGATCATCATCCCCCAGTAGCTGAAGGGCGAAGGATCGAAGATTTCGCGCAGCGTCTTGCCACCACGGCCCTTGATGTCTAACTGTGTGCCCCAGTACATCTGGTAACCGGTCGCGAGGATCACTATATCGCATTCGA
>JAQVEQ010000148.1 GCA_028697875.1 Novosphingobium sp.
CCAGCAGGCCGGTGAGGCCGCCGCCGATGATCAGCACCTTGAAGCCCGCGGGCACCGGGGCACGGCCGGGCACCTTGGTACGGTCGGGCGTGCGTTCGAACCCGCCCTGTTCGATCATCATCGGAACGAATTCGTCGGCCACTTCCTCGCCCACGCCGATGCTCATCATTTTCTGCATCAGCGCGCGCGGCGGGCTGCCTTCCTTGGCCGCGCCCGGCGTGGTCAGCACCTTGCGCAGCTTTTCGCGCAGTTCGGCATAGGCTTCGGCCGGCCACTGGTGGCCGGGAGCGGCGAAAGGATGGCGGATATGGGCCTTGAACCGGTCGAGCAGTTCCTCGTCATGCGTCAGGTGGACATAGACCATCAGCAGCGTGTGGGGCTCGGCACCTTCGAGGGCGGCGGCCAGTTCCGGGCTGTCGGCAAGAGGAAGGGTATAATCGTAATCGACGATATTACGCATCGAGTGGGCTTTCGTGGCCATCCTTGTTTCTCCCGTGATTCGCCGCCCGATAATTCACGAACAGGCAGGCGAAAGCCTGACTTTATCAGGCATAGTGATTATTCACTCACATAATATGTCGCGTTCCGGATGACCGGACAAGCACCCATTTCACCTGCGCGGCGTCAGGCCCTCGAACGGTACTGGTCCACCACTTCGTTGACCGCCCGGGTCACGTCGTGGCGGCGATAGCCGAGCAGTTCGACGTCCGCCGGATCGGGCTCGTAAGTCACGTAGTTGCCGCGCCCGGTGTAGATCCCGATGTCGGGCAGCATCGGGTGCTCCTTGTCGAGCGCGGGCACCGGCACATCGTTGCCCGCCGCCTTGAAGAACAGCCCGAAATATTCCGCAAAACCGAGGTTCTCGTCACCAAGGAGATAAGCCTTGCCATTCTCTCCCCGCTCCAGCGCGCCGGCAATCGCTTCGGACAGCGACTGGCAGGAAATGAAGTTCGTGCCGCCCGCCGGGCCGAACGCCTCCATCCCTTCCAGCTTGCCCTCGGCATAGCGGGTGTACATCTCGAACATCGGCAGGCTCATGCCTGGCACGGTGCCGACCACGAAAGGCGCATCGAGGCTGACGGCATGGAAGTTGTCGTCCGCCAGCGCCACGATTCCCTCGACCGCCAGCTTGCGCGAGCGGATATAGGGGATCTTGTCCATCAGCTCGGGCGCGATGTGCGGGTAGAAGCTGCCGACGTGAATGAAGTGCCTCACGCCCGCTTCCTTGCACAACGCGGCGAACTGCGGGACGCATTCCGCGTTGGAACGCATCACGTGGTCGTCGAACTTGGTGCCCTTGGGCAAGTGGCGGATGTCGTTGCCTGCCGCGAAGACCACGGCGTCGAACGGGGCGAGCTGTTCCTTCGTGAACGTGCCTTCCATGAAGTCGCCCTGCACGAACGGCAGCTTGGCCAGTTCGGTCGTCTCTTGCGGCGGACGCCGCCCGGCAACGGCCACGTCGTGACCGAGCGATGTCAGGTGCAGCGCCGCATGGCCGCCGATCATGCCCGTTCCGCCTACCACCAGAATTTTCATTGTCTCTCCCCTGCGTTCGAATTCGCGTGTCGTGTGTTCAGAAATTGAAGCCGTTGCCGGTCACTACCGGCACGTTGGTCCAGATCCCGCGCGGATCGCGGTACCAGCCGCCCGCCGCCAGCGCGCCGCCGTCAAGGTTGATCGTCGTGCCGGTGATCCACCCCGCGAGATCGGAAGCGAGGAACAGGGCCGCGCCCGCCGCGTCCTCCGGCTTGCCGAAACGGCCGAGCGGGATCCAGCGTTCGATATGGTCCTGATGCTCCTGCGCGATCATCGCGTGGATCGGCACTTGCGGCGTGTCGGTCGTCTCCGGCGCAATGGCGTTGACGCGAATGTGCTTCGGCCCGAGTTCCAGCGCGAGGCTGCGGGTAAAGCCGGTGATCGCATGCTTGAAGGCGGAATAGACCGTGGTCATGGGAATGCCGCGAAAGGCCTCGATCGAGGAGATCGAAATCACGCTGCCCCCTTCGCGCAGCAAGGGAATCGCCGCGCGCGTGGTCAGGAACACCGATTTGAGATTGGTGGCATAGAGCGCGTCCAATTCATCGTCGGTCACCAGTTCGAATCGCTTGGTCACACCGAGGAAGTCGCCGACGTTGTTGACCAGCACGTCGAGCGCGCCGAAACGCGCCTTCACCGCGTCCATCAGCCCATCGACCGCCGCACGATCGGTGACGTCGCACGGCGATACCAGCGCATCGACGCCAGCACTTTCGAGCGCCGCGCGCACGTCATCCGCCCGCCGGGCGTCGATCTCGGCGACAACCACCGAGGCCCCGGCCCGTCCGAAGGTTTCGGCAATGGCGCGGCCGATACCCGCACCGCCACCGGTGACCAGCGCCACCTTACCCGTGAAATCCAGCATGCTTTCTCCCAGTCACGCGATGTGTAACCGCGCATATGGGAGCAGGCAACGCAGCACCTTCGGACTCAATCGTCCCGTAACGTCAGGCGTCCTTGAATGTCAGCCTGGGTTTGCGTGCGGCCAGCGTTTCGTCGAGCCGGCGGCGAGGGGCATGGACCGGGGCCTGCGCCAGCGCCGGATCGCCCGCCCGGGCGCGTTCGGCAATGGAGCGCAAGGCGCCGATGAACTGGTCGAGCGTCGCCTTGCTCTCGCACTCGGTCGGTTCGACCAGCATGGCCCCGTGGACGACCAGCGGGAAATACATGGTCATCGGGTGGAAGCCTTCGTCGATCAGCGCCTTGGCGACGTCGATGGTCGAAACCCCTTCGGCAAAGCCTTTGTCGCTGAACAGCGCCTCGTGCATGCACGGGCCGCTGGTGCCGAACGGCGCGTCGAGCACGCCGTCGAGACTGCGCAGCACATAGTTCGCCGCCAGCACCGCGTCGTCCGCCACTTGCCTGAGACCGTCCGCCCCGTGGCTGAGGATATAGGCGAGCGCGCGAGTGAACATGCCCATCTGGCCATGGAACGCGGCCATCCGCCCGAAGGCCTGCGTCCCGCCGTTGTCCGCCGCGCCTTCCTCTTCCACCAGGCGATAGCCCTCGGCGGTCCGCACCACGAAAGGCAAGGGCGCGAAGGGCGCCAGCGCTTCGGAGAGCACGACCGGCCCGCTGCCCGGCCCGCCGCCGCCGTGCGGAGTGGAGAAGGTCTTGTGCAGGTTGATGTGCATCGCATCGACGCCAAGGTCGCCGGGACGCACCCGGCCGACGATGGCGTTGAAGTTCGCCCCGTCGCAATAGACGAAGGCCCCGGCGGCATGGGCGGCATCGGCAATCGCCACGATGTCGCGTTCGAACAGGCCGCAGGTGTTGGGATTGGTAATCATCACCGCGGCGACGTCCGACCCGAGCCGGGCCTTGAGCGCGGCGAGATCGACCCGGCCGTCCTCCGTGCAGGGGATGCTTTCGACCCGGTAATTGGCGAAAGCAGCTGTGGCGGGATTGGTGCCATGGGCGCTTTCGGGAACCAGGATCACCTCGCGCGCGTCGCCCCGCGCTTCGAGCGCGGCGCGGATGCACAGGATGCCGCAAAGTTCGCCATGCGCCCCGGCCTTGGGGCTCATCGCCACGCCCGCCATGTTGGTCAGGCGCAGCAGCCATTCGCCCAGTTCCGCAATCACGCCCAGCGCGCCCTGCACGGTCCCCTCGGGCTGGAGGGGATGGACGTCGGCGAAGCCCGGCAACCGCGCGACTTTCTCGTTCAGGCGCGGGTTGTGCTTCATCGTGCACGAACCGAGCGGGAAGATGCCGAGATCGATGGCGTAGTTCTGGCGGGAAAGGCGCGTGTAGTGGCGCACCGCTTCCGGCTCCGACAGGCCGGGCAGGCCGATCGCGCCGGTGCGTTCCAGCCCGCCCAGGCGGACGGACGGCGCAGTGTCCGGCTCCGGCAGGTCGACGCCGCAGGTCTGGGTCGTGCCAAGTTCGAACAGCAGCGGCTCTTCCAGTATCAGCGCGCGATTGCCGGTAACGGTGCCGGTCTGTTCGACGACAGTATCGTTGGCGGCCAGCGAAGGGCGCCAGCCCGAAGGATTGATGCTCATGCCAGCGCCTCCTCGAGTCCGGCGGCCAGGGCTTCGATGTCCTCCTCGCAGGCCGTCTCGGTCACGGCGACAAGCAGGCCCCCGGCCAGCTCCGGCTGGCCGGGATACAACCGGCCGAGCGACACGCCCGCCAGCAGCCCCTTGCCCGCGAGATCCCGCACGACGGCCCGTGCATCGCCGTCGATCCAGAGCGTGAATTCGTTGAAGAAACCGCCGTTGACCAGCGTGACCCCCGGCACTTGCGCCAGGCGGCCGGCGGCAAGACAGGCCAGGCGATGGTTTTCCGCCGCCAGCGCGCGCAGCCCCTTTTCGCCCAGCAGCGTCAGGTGGATCGAGAAGGCCAGCGCGCAGAGACCGGCATTGGTGCAGATGTTGGAAGTCGCCTTTTCGCGGCGGATATGCTGCTCGCGCGTCGAAAGCGTGAGCACATAGCCGCGCCGTCCGGCGGCATCGACCGTTTCGCCCACGAGCCGCCCCGGCATCTGGCGGACATACTTGTCGCGCGTGGCGAAGAGCCCGAGGTAAGGCCCGCCGAACTGGAGCCCGACGCCAAGCGACTGCCCTTCGCCCACGACGATATCGGCCCCCATCGCCCCGGGGCTGCGGATCGCGCCCAGCGCGACCGGTTCGGTCACCACCGCGACCAGCAGCGCGCCTGCCGCATGGACCGCGTCGGCCAGAGCGGCCAGGTCGCCGATCCGGCCCAGCACGTCGGGATATTGCACCACCACGCAGCTCGTCTGCGCATCGACCTGCCCGGCCAGGGCCGCGAGATCGGGTTCCGCCACCGGGGCCAGCGGCGCCTGCTCGATAACGTCGCCGGTGAAGCGGGCCATGGTCCGCACTGTTCCCACGTAATGCGGATGCAGGCCGGACGAGAGCACCGCCTTGTTTCGCTTCGTGATTCGCCCGGCCATCGCAATCGCTTCCCAGCAGGCGGTCGAGCCGTCGTACATCGAAGCATTGGCCACGTCGCAGCCCAGCAGGCGCGCGACCTGGGGCTGGAACTCGAACAGCATCTGCAGTGTGCCCTGCGCGATTTCCGGCTGGTAGGGCGTGTAGGCGGTCAGGAATTCGCCGCGCTGGATCAGATGGTCGACACTGGCGGGCACATGATGGCGATAGGCCCCCGCGCCAAGGAACGCAGGCACGCTGCCCGCGCTCACGTTCCGTGCCGCCAGCCGCGCCATGTGGCGTTCGACCGCCATCTCGCCCGCATGGCCGGGCAGCCCTTCGACCGGGCCGGCCAGCCGCGCCGCCTCGGGCACGTCGGCGAACAGGGCATCGACCGAAGGCGCACCGATCCGCGCCAGCATCTCGGCGCGGTCGGCCTCGGTCAGGGGGAGATAGCGCATCGCGTTTCCTTGTTTCGCGTCAGAGCTTGTCGACGAACGCAACATAGGCCGCTTCGTCCATCAGCCCGGCCAGTTCGCCGGGGTCGGCAATGGTCAGCTTGAAGAACCAGCCGTCGCCTTCGGCATCGGAATTGACCAGCGCCGGGTCCTCTTCGAGCGCCCCGTTGCCTTCGATCACCGTGCCGCCGATCGGGGAATAGACATCGGACGCGGCCTTGACCGATTCGACCACGGCAGCTTCCTGCCCCTTCTCGACCGTGATGCCGACTTCGGGCAGTTCGACGAAGACGATGTCGCCCAGCTGGCCCTGGGCATAGTCGGTGATCCCGACGGTCGCGGTATCGCCCTCGACCTCGATCCATTCATGCTCTTCGGTAAAGTAACGGCTCATGGGGTTACACTCCCTGACGGTGATACTTGTGGGGAACGAAAGGCATCGGCGCGACCGTGGCGGCAAGCCGCCGGTTGCGCACTTCGATTTCCAGCGCGGTGCCATCGGCGGCATGGGCGCTGGCGACGTAAGCCATGGCGATCGGCCGTTCGAGCGAAGGCGAAAAGCCGCCCGACGTTACAATGCCCACCTGCTCGTCGCCAGCGAAGACCAGCGCCCCTTCGCGCGCGGGCAGCCGCCCTTCGACCAGCAGGCCGATGCGCTTGCGCGCCGGGCCATGCGCCAGTTCGTCCAGGATCTTTTCCGCCCCGGGAAAGCCGCCTTCGGCCCGCCGGCGCTTGCTGATCGCGAAGGTCAGCCCCGCCTCGACCGGCCCGGTCTCGGGCGTCAGGTCGTGACCATAGAGCGGCAGCCCGGCCTCGAGCCGCAGCGAATCGCGCGCGCCAAGCCCGATGGGCATGACCGCCCCGTCGGCGCAGAGCGCATCGGCCAGGGCTTCGATATCCTCGGCCCGCACGGAAATCTCGTAGCCGTCCTCGCCGGTATAGCCCGAGCGGGAAACGCCCAGCGGACGGCCCTGCCACAGGTAGGGCGCGGCCTGCATGAAAGTCAGCGCGTCGACTGCCGGAGCCCCCGCCACGGCCGGTTCGAGCCCCAGCCGCGCCAGCACGCCCGCCGCTTCCGGTCCCTGCAGGGCAAGCAGCCCGTGATCGTCGAGATGGTTCAGCGTCACCTCGTCCGGCAAATGTTCGCGCAAGTGGGCAATGTCGTCCCACTTGGTCGCGCCATTGACGACAAGGTAGTAAGTCTCGCCGCGATTGGTGATCATGAGATCGTCGAGGATACCGCCTTCGCCGTTCAGCAGCAGCGAATAGCGTATCCGCCCCGGTTTGAGGCCGGCGATGTCCGCGGGCAGCAGCGCCTCCAGCGCCGTGGCCGCACCCTCGCCCGACACTTCGAGCTGGCCCATGTGGCTGACGTCGAACAGCCCGGCGGACTTGCGGGTCCACAAGTGCTCCTCGATGATGCCCTTGTACTGGACCGGCATCCAGTAACCGGCGAATTCGACCATCCGCCCGCCGTGTTCGCGATGCCATGCATCCAGAGACAGGATCGCGGCCGGAAGATCCTCCGCCCCGTCTTCGATAATCTGTTCGCTATTGCTCATTCATTTGTCCACGACACGCGACTGCAATCCCCCGATGCGGGGCATTTCCACCATCGCGCCCCCTCTGTCGGGAAACCTGAGAGCTTGGCCCATGGCATTCGCCACGGGATTACCCCTTCG
>JAQVEQ010000149.1 GCA_028697875.1 Novosphingobium sp.
GGTGACCCCGGCGCAGCACCTTGCCCGGATCCTCGGCCAGATGCCGCGCCTGCCGCGCGATCTCGTCCTGTGCAGCAATGGGATCGAAAACGGCACCGGCCGGCTGATGAGCGATGTCGCCCGCGATGCCGCGCCGGGCAGCGACATCGCCGTCCTGTCCGGCCCGACTTTCGCCCACGAAGTCGCCGCCGGGCAGCCGACCGCCGTGACGCTGGCCTGCGGCGGCGGCGAAGCCCAATGGGACCGGCTGGCCCCGGCCATCGCCCGGCCCACGTTCCGCCCCTATTACTCCACCGACGTGACCGGCGCGGAAGTCGGCGGGGCGGTCAAGAACGTGCTCGCGATCGCCTGCGGCGTGGTCGAAGGGCTGAATCTTGGCCAGAACGCCCGGGCGGCGCTGATCGCGCGCGGCTATGCCGAAATGCTCCGCTTCGGCGAAGCGCTGGGCGGGCAGGCGGCGACGCTGGCGGGCCTGTGCGGGCTCGGCGACCTCGTTCTCACCTGCACGTCGACTTCCAGCCGCAATTTCTCGCTCGGCAAGGCACTGGGCGAAGGGCAGAAGGCGGAAGCCTTGATGGCCGACCGCCGGACCGTGGCCGAAGGCGCCTTTACCGCGCCGGTGCTGGTCGAACTGGCCCGCAAGTACGGCGTTTCCATGCCGATCGTCGAAGCCGTCCACAGCCTGCTGGGCGGCGCGCCCGCCCCGGACGTGGTGCGCCAGATTCTCGCTCGTCCGCTCAAGACCGAGCATGGGGAACCTGCGTGAAAAAGGCTGCCGCGCAGGACGATATCGCCGCCCTCGCCAAAGGCGGGCGGACCAATTTCATCGGCTTCCTGCTGCGCTTGGCCGCGCGCCTGCCCTTCCTGTTCATCGCCGGCCGCCTCTACGGCGCCGACGCGCTGGGCCGCTTCGCCTATGCCCTGGTGGTGATCGAACTGACGGGCCAGCTCTGCGCGCTCGGCCAGAAGCGCGGCCTTGCCCAATGGCTGTCCCACGCGGAGGACCGCAATCCCGCCAATATCGTGACCGACGGGATGTTCCTCGCCACGCTGTTTTCGGCCCCGGTCGCGGCGCTGCTCTACCTGTTTCCCGTACCGATGTTCCCCAGCGGCGAATATAGCGCGATCGACCGGCTGCTGCCGCTCGGCGTGATATTCCTCGCCTGGACCGAAGTCGCGCTGGCGGCGCAGGCCTATCGCTTCGACATCGGCACGACCGTGCGCGCTCGCGCCATCGTGGAACCGTGGACGATTTCGATCATGGCCGGGGTCCTGTATCCGGTCCTGCCTGAAAGCGGCCTGGCGGTGGCATACCTGACGTCGGTCGCGGCGGCAGCGCTGACTGCCCTCATTCCGATGTCGCGCACTTACGGATTGCCGCACAAGTGGCAGCCGCACCCCGTCACCATGTGGCGGCTGGTGCGCCAGAGCCTGCCGCTGGCGACGGCCGACGCCATCGAATGGGGCACGCGGCGGATCGACATCGCGATCCTCGGCCTGTTCGCTTCCCCGGCCACGGTCGGCATCTATTACGTGGCGCAGCAGGTCGCGAGCCTGCCGCAGAAGCTCAAGACCAGTTTCGAACCGATCCTGGGGCCGGTCATTACTCGCAACCTCAAGGAAAAGAACTACGCCGCCATCGCCCAGCAGGTGTGCCAGGTGGGGTTCTGGATCACGGCCGCGCAGGCCGGCATCGCCTTGGCGCTGGGCATTCCGGGCGAAGGGGTGATGGGGCTCGTCGGACCCAATTTCGTCGCCGGGACGGGCGCCATGGCGCTGCTGCTGGCAGCCGAAGTGGTCGCCGCGACCGCCGTCGTCTCCGAAGCCGCGCTGGTCTATGTCGCGCGCATCCGCAACTTGTGGATCTCGTTGTTCACCATCGGCTTCCAGGCGCTGATCAGCGTCGGCTTCATCGTGGCGGTGAAGAACATGGGCCTTGGCGAACTTTACTGGGCCGCCGCCGTTGCCGCGGCGCTGATGGTCGCGTTGGGCGCGTCATCCGCCGTCAAGGCCTGGCTACTGTCGCGCATTCTCGACCAACGGATCAACAACTGGCGCTGGGCGCTGGTGTGGGCGGCGGCCCCGGCGGTAGTGGTGGGCTGGATCGCCACCCAGCTGCCCGAATGGATGGAACTGCTGTTCGGCATCCCGGCCATCCTCTTCGCCTATGGCTGGATGATCTGGCACAAGGGCTTCGGCCCCGAGGACAGAGTGCTGTTCCGGCGCAAGATCGGCCCGCAGGCAGGCTGAAACCAACGCTTTACCGCCGCTGCGGGGCGTTCAGTCGCGGTTCACCGGCAAAGCGGGAGCCTTGGCCGACGCCCGACAAGCCACCGGAGGGGATTGCCATGCGCCTTGCCAAGCTCAGTGCCACCACCTGCCTTGCCTCGCTGCTCGCGGGATGCGCGGCGAACGACGGGGGCGAGAGCATCGTCGTCACCGGCCAGCGCGCTCAGGACGGCGCGGCCGAAACGACCGCCGGCCCGCCCCCGCCGCCGCCCGCTCCCTCGATCGCCATCATGCCCGCACCGGCCATGACGAAGGCCGCGCCCGGCTACTACGTCCCGCCGGTCATGGTCGCGACCGATCCGGGCCGCGAACGATACGACGGCAAGGAGGTGTCCCCGGTCAAGCTCGCCGCGACGGAGCCGGTTTCCACCTTCTCGGTCGATGTCGATACCGGCGCCTATGCCAATACCCGCCGGTTCCTGATCCAAGGCGCGCTGCCGCCGAAGGACGCGGTGCGGACCGAGGAGATGATCAACTACTTCCGCTATGCCTATCCGGCGCCGGAAGGGCGCGCGACGCCGTTCACCGTCTCCACCGGCATGGCCCGCACGCCGTGGAACCCGGAAACGCGCCTGCTGCGCATCGGGCTGCGCGGCTACGACCTGCCGCGCAAGGAACGTCCGCCTGCCAATCTGGTGTTTCTGGTCGACGTATCCGGTTCGATGAACAGTCCCGACAAGCTGCCGCTGGTCAAGGCGGCACTGTCGGGCCTGGCCGGGGAATTGCAGCGGCAGGACCGCGTGTCCATCGTCGTCTATGCCGGGGCGGCCGGGCTGGTGCTGGAGCCGACCAACGACACCCGCAAGATCCGCGAAGCACTCGACCGCTTGCAGGCGGGCGGCTCCACCGCCGGCGGCGCGGGGCTCCAGCTGGCCTACCGCGTGGCGGAGGACAACCGCATCGAAGGCGGCGTCAATCGCGTGATCCTGGCGACCGACGGCGATTTCAACGTCGGAGTGAGCAACCGCGACGCGCTGGTCGCCATGATCGAGAAGGAACGCGACAGCGGCGTCACGCTGACCACGCTCGGCTTCGGCACCGGCAATTACAACGAAGCGATGATGGAGCAGATCGCCGACCACGGGAACGGCAACTACGCCTACATCGACAGCGCGCTGGAAGCCCGCAAGGTGCTGACCGACGAGATGGCCTCCACCTTGTTCACCATCGCCAAGGACGTGAAGATCCAGGTCGAATTCAACCCCGCCGTGGTCAGCCAGTACCGCCTGCTGGGCTACGAAAACCGCGCCTTGCGCGAGGAGGACTTCGACAACGACAAGGTCGACGCGGGCGAGATCGGCGCCGGGCACCAAGTGACGGCGATCTACGAAATCGTGCCCGTGGGGGCGAAAGGCTGGATCGGCCCGCGCCGCTACGGCACGGACGCGCCCCCCGCCGCCGGCGGGAAACCGGGCGAGCTTGCCTATGTCAAGCTGCGCTACAAGCTGCCCGATGGCGACACCTCGCGCCTGATCGAACG
The DNA here is from genome assembly GCA_028697875.1 of Novosphingobium sp. Lineage (GTDB taxonomy): Bacteria > Pseudomonadota > Alphaproteobacteria > Sphingomonadales > Sphingomonadaceae > Caenibius. The sequence goes on from JAQVEQ010000149.1 coordinate 3,770, forward strand.
GGTCGTGCCCTCGGCCGGGCTGCGCGACGCCGCCCTGCCCCGGGGCGACATGGCCTTTGCCGCCGCCGTCGCCGCGTTCGGCCAGAAGTTGCGCGGCGACCCGTTGCTGGGCGACTATTCCTACCGCGACATCGCCGCGCTGGCGGGCCGCCAGTCCGATTTCTGGCGGCAGGAATTCCTCCGCCTGGCCGCCGTGGCCGACGGGCTTTCCGCCAACTGATTTGCGCCTTTCCCCACGCCGCCCGCGCGGTTAAGGGGGGCATATGCAGATCGGCCGCGCATTGACCCTGACCGCCGGAGCATGCGTCACCGCATTGCTGGCCTTGGCGGCCGCGCAAATCACCGGCGGGGCGATTGCGGCGCAATTGGAAAAGCAGGCGCAACAGGCGATCGGCGAGGCTGGCGCACGGGGCGTGAAGGCCGATTTCCATACATCCGGCGGCTGGCCCACGCGACATCCGGTGCTGAGCGGCGGCCGCAAGCTCAACGAAACGGCCCGCGCCAATGCCGCGCAGGCGGTTGCCACCGTGCCCGGCGTCGGCGGCGTCCACTGGGCCGATGCGACCGGCTTCGGCACGACCGCCGCCCCGCCGCCCAAGCCGCTCCATTGCCAGCACGACGTCGAGGCCCTGCTGCGCGCCCGCACCATCCGCTTCGAGGAAGCAAGCGCGAGGATCGACCCGGCCGACCGCGAACTGGTGAACGAAGTGGCCGATGCCCTGCGCCCATGCCTGGGCAGCGTGATCGCCATTACCGGCCATACCGACAATATCGGCAACGAACCGGGCAATCTCGCCCTGTCGCGCGAACGGGCCGAAGCGGTGGAGCGGGCGCTGATCCGGCGCGGCATCCCCGCCGACGGCCTGCGGGCGAGCGGCGTCGGGTCGAGCCAGCCGGCCCCGGGGCTCGACCCCGCCGACCCCGCCAACCGGCGGATCGAATTTTCGGTCATCGAGACCGTTCCGCTCAAGCCCACCCCGGTCGACCGGCCGGGACCGCGCTAGGAGGACTGCCCGTGCCGATCTGGATGGAGCTTCTCGTCCTCTCGCTGGTTGCCTATGGAGCGGGCCTTGCTATCGGTTGGGCGATCTGGGGCCGCGACACGGGAGGAAATGTGTAAATGATGCTGCTGCTCGAACAATACTGGTGGCTGTTCGTCATCGCCCTGCTGATCGGCGTGCTGATCGCCTGGCGCGTCTTCGGCGGCGGCGGCAAGACCCGGGTGGAAACCTCGCTCACGTCCGACGTGCTGGAAGAAGGCGCCGCGCCCGCAAAACGCAACCAGGCGCTGATCGACGCGCCGAAAACCCCGCCCGAACCCGAACTGCCCCCCGCCACGCCGCAAGCGATGTCGGGTGTCGGCACGGCCGTCGCCGCCGGGGCGCAGCTTCACGAACACCACATCCACGAAGCAGAACAGCACGCGCAGGACGAGACGGCGGGCGGGCAACCCGACGACCTCACCCGGATCAAGGGCCTCGGCCCCAAGCTTTCCGCCCTGCTGCAATCGCTCGGCATTACGCGCTTCGACCAGATCGCCGGGTGGAGCGATGCGGACATCGACCGGATCGACGCCCAGCTCGGCAATTTCCAGGGCCGCATCCGGCGGGACAACTGGGTCGAACAGGCCGGCTTCCTCGCCAAGGGCGACACCGCCGGGTTCGAAGGGCGCTTCGGCAAGCTCTGACCGGCAAGCCGTATCCGTCACCATTGTTGCAACGCACCAACGGTGATTGCAGCGAATCGGGTTATGATGTTACGAAGCGGGCCATGGCAGAGAAGAAGAGCCCGCTGAGCAACTTCATCCCGGTCAATCCCGCGATTTCGCAGGACTGGCTGGCCACGATGTGGATGATGCCCTTCCAGCTGACTCTCGGCATGTGGGAAAGCTGGATGATGGTGACGGACAACTATTGCCGCACGGTGTTCCGCCCGACCAAGTTCCATGGCCACGAACACCACAACCAGCTCGAAGTGCCCGATCCGATCTCGGACGACGGCGAACACGATCTCTTCGCCTGAACGGGGCCCCGCCACTTCGTATCGCAGCAACCGGCTGGACGAATCCGCTGCCCCGGCGCTAGGGCTGCGGCGTGCCGGACGGCGCGCTTCGACAACCCAAGCCGATCTTCCCCGAACGAGGCCGGAATCCCGATGAACAATCCCGCGCAGACCCCGGTGCATCCCAGCCAGGCCCTATACACGGGCGAACGCCAGGTCCCTGTCATCCCCGCCGTCGACCACTATGCGGGCGCGGAAAAGCTGATCCGCAAGGCGCTGGCCCTGCAGGACGAACTCGGCCCGGTCTTCGACGTGACCGGCGATTGCGAGGACGGCGCCGCCGCCGGCGAGGAAGAAGCCCATGCGGCCATGGTCGCCGGGCTGATCGCGTCCGACGCCAACCGGCATGGCCAGCTCGGCATGCGGGTCCATGCCCCGCACCACCCCGCGTGCCACACGGACATCGACATCCTGCTCGACCGCGCGGGCGACCGGGTGGCGCACATCACCGTGCCCAAGCCGACCTCCGCCGGGGAACTGGGCGCGGTGATCGACTATATCCGCGAAGGCTGCGTCCGGCGCGGCATCGCGCGCGAAATCCCGATCAATGCGCTGGTCGAAACCCACGGCGCGCTGGCCGACGTGAAGGCGATGGCCGCCCTGCCCTGGATGCGAGTGCTCGATTTCGGGCTGATGGACTTCGTCAGCGCCCATGACGGCGCGATTCCCGCCAGCGCGATGCGCAGCCCCGGCCAGTTCGAACACAAGCTGCTGGTGCGCGCCAAGACCGAAATGGCCGCCGCCGCCCTCGCCAACGGGCTGATCCCGGCCCACAACGTCTGCCTCGACCTCAAGAACCCGGAAACGGTGCGCGGCGATGCCACCCGCGCACGGATGGAATTCGGCTTCCTGCGCATGTGGAGCATCCACCCGATCCAGATCCAGCCCATCGTCGAAGCGATGCGGCCCGACTATGCCGAAGCCGAAGACGCCGCCGCCGTACTGCTGGCCGCGCAGGCCGCCGACTGGGGTCCGATCCAGTACAAGGGCGAACTCTACGACCGGGCAAGCTACCGCTACTACTGGCTGACCCTGCAACGCGCCCGCATGTCCGGCGTGCCGGTCGGCGTGGAGGCGGAGCGGGCCTTTTTCGGGTAATTCGGGTGTTGGGCACCTGCCCACCCCGCTGCGGCTAGCCTCACCTGCGGTTCGGCGAGTCTCGCGCCCCTCCCGCTTGCGGGAGGGGCTGGGGGTGGGAGATTACCCCCTGTCCTACACG
>JAQVEQ010000150.1 GCA_028697875.1 Novosphingobium sp.
TCATGCCGACAGCTTCTTCGCCTACCAGCTCGAGCGGATGCGCGATGGCTTGCGGGCCATGGTGAAGGCGCGGGAGTAAAACGGGAACGTACGGATAGGACGGGACGCGCAGCGTACCCGCCAAGGAAGTGGGAAGATGGATCAGGCCTTTGTCGAGCAATTGGTGAAATGGCTCGAAATCTATGGTTTTGGCGGCGCGGTGTTGCTGCTGTTCGTGCTGTGCGCCGAAATGCTCATGCGCTGGAAGGAAGGCAAGTCGCCCTGGAGCAAGGAAGGGCTCGACAGCCTGCTGTTGTTCTTCACGGTCGGGCCCTTCATCGAAACGCTGTTCATCAACGGGCTGCTGATTGCCGGTCTCAGCCCGTTCTACGCGCTGACCCCGCTGCGCATCGAAGTGACGTGGTGGACTCTCCCGCTGTACTTCCTGGCCGGGGAATTCGCGTTCTACTGGTTCCACCGGGTCGGCCATGAACTACGTTTGTGCTGGGCGGACCATTCGATTCACCATTCCGCCTCGACTTACGACTTCACGGTCAACTTGCGCTTCTCGCCGTTCCAGGCGCTCTATCGCCTGCCCTTGTGGGCACCGTTGGTCCTGCTGGGCTTCAATCCGCTGGTGCTGGTGTTGATGGCGACGACGGTGCCGGCCTTTCAGACCTTCTGCCACACGACCCGGATCGGCCGCCTTTCCCCGTGGTTCGAATGGCTGTTCGTGTCGCCTTGCAACCACGGCGTGCACCATGCCTGCAACCCGCTGTACCTCGACAAGAACTACGGCGGGCTGCTGATGATCTGGGACCACGTCTTCGGCACCTATCAGCGGATGGAGGACGATGTGCCGCCCGTGTTCGGCATCACGCACCCGTTGGAGACGAGCAACCCGATCAAGGTCATCCTGCACGAATTCATTCCGCTGTTCCGAGATTTCCGCGCCGCGCCGACCCTGGGCCAGAAATTCGGCGTGCTGTTCGGCCGGCCGGGCGAAACGTTCGAATTGCCGCGCCCCGTCGCTTCCGGCCTCAAGGCGGGCGAAGCGGACATGGTGGTGGAGCCGGCCGAATGAGCGCGCCGTTCGACTACTGGATTCCCGCCGCGGTCCTGACCGCACTGGCCCTGCTGGCGACGATCCGTCTATCGCTGCCATCCCTGATCGGCAAGCCGGTCGGCGGTGTCCTGGGCGTGCTGACCCATCCTGTATGGCTGTTCCCGTTCATTTTCGGGATTGCCGTTGCAGTCGGGTTGATGATCCAGGGCAACCTTTCTCCCTGGCCGCTTGCGGCCCGCGCCGATTTCGCCGCGAAATGGGGCATGTGGGCGGGAGTGGCCGGGTTCCTGCTTGTGTTGCTGGTCGATATCTGGCTCATCTGGACGCCGAGCATGATCGCCCGCCGCTTCGCCAAGCCGGAAAGCCGGGAGGCGATCAAGGTCCTTCCCCTGTTCAACGTGGTTTTCGGCCTCGTCTTTCTCGCCATCGTTCTCTTCGTCTGGCGCTGACCGGCCGTACTGCGCTAGCTGCCACCATTGCCGCGTAGGCATTGGCGGCCAAGGTCAGCGCACTGCCTCGTGCCCAAGCGGCCCATGCCCGCAGCCGAATCCCGGCGCCTTGAGCAGGGCCTGCCGCACGTAATCGCGCGCGCCTGAAATCGCTTCCTCCAATGCCAGCCCCCTGCCCAGCAGGGTGGCGATCGCGCTGGAGAGCGTGCAGCCGGTGCCGTGGTTATGGCGCGTCTCGATCCGCGCCGCCCGCCAGACGACGTCTTCATGCCCCGGACGGACCAGCCGGTCTTCGACCATCGGCCCATCGGCATCGCCGCCCTTGGCGAGATAGGCGATCCCGCGCGCCGCCATCGCGTCCGGGCCGCCCAGGACATCCAGTTCGGGCACGTTGGGCGTGGTCAGCGTCGCCAGTTTCATCAGGCGTTCGAACGCGGCTACGGTCGCCTCGTCGGCCAGGGCCGCACCGCTGGTGGCAACCATCACCGGATCGAACACCACCGGCACGTCGAGGTTCTCCAGCCGGTCAGCCACAAGCGTGGCAATCGCTGCCGAACCGAGCATGCCGATCTTGACCGCATCGACGCCGATATCGCTCACGCAGGCGTCGATCTGGGCCGCGACCATCTGCGGCGAGAGCGCTTCCACCGCGTGAACCCCGGTCGTGTCCTGAGCCGTGACGGCGGTGATCGCGGTCATTGCATAACCGCCCAGCATCGTGATCGTCTTGATGTCGGCCTGGATGCCTGCGCCGCCCGAACTGTCGGACCCGGCAATGCTGAGAATACGGGGAGGCGCGTTCACGCCGCCGCCGCGACTGCGGCGCAGATGTCGCCCACGACCCGTTCGACCTGGCCCCGGTCGTCGCCTTCGGCCATCACGCGAATCACCGGTTCCGTGCCCGAGGGACGGATGACCAGCCGGCCTTTGCCCGACAGCGTGGCTTCCGCCTCGGCAATGGCCTGCTGCACGGACGCGTTTTCCAGCGGCTTGCCGCCTGCGTAGCGGACATTCTTGAGCAATTGCGGCACGGGATCGAACAGGTGGAGCAGTTCGCTGGCCCGTTTGCCCGACTGCACCAGCGCACCCAGCACTTGCAGCGCGGCAATGCACCCGTCTCCGGTGGTCGCGTGGTCGAGCAGGATCATGTGGCCCGACTGTTCGCCGCCGACGTTGTAGCCGCCTTCGCGCATCGCCTCGAGCACATGGCGGTCGCCGACCTTGGCCCGCACGAGCGCCAGCCCTTCGCCGTCGAGAAACCGTTCGAGGCCGAGATTGGACATGACCGTGGCGACCACGCCGCCGCCCTTGAGCAGGCCCTTGGCCGCATAGTCGCGTCCGATCAGCGCCATGATCTGGTCGCCGTCGACCGTCTGGCCCTTTTCGTCGACCACGATCAGCCGGTCGGCATCGCCGTCCAGTGCGATCCCGATGTCGGCGCCTTCGGCCACGACACGGGCCTTCACCGCGTCGAGCGCGGTGGAGCCGACCCCGGCATTGATATTGGTGCCGTTCGGTTCGACCCCGATCGCCATCACTTCGGCGCCCAGTTCCCAGATGGCGGAAGGGGCGACATTGTAGGCCGCGCCATTGGCGCAATCGACGACCACTTTCAGCCCGTCGAGCCGGACATCGTCGGCCAGTGACTGCTTGATCGCATGGATGTAGCGTCCGCGCGCATCGTCGATCCGCCGCGCGCGGCCGATATCCTCACCCTGTGCGAGTTGCTGGACTTCGCCCATGGCCTGTTCGATTGCCAGTTCGTCGGTGTCGGACAGCTTGAAGCCGTCGGGGCCGAACAGCTTGATGCCGTTGTCGTCGAACGGGTTGTGGCTGGCCGAGATCATCACGCCGAGGTCGGCCCGCATCTCGCGCGTCAGCAGCGCGACCGCCGGGGTCGGCAGCGGCCCGGTCATGACGACGTCCATGCCGACGCTGGTGAAGCCGGCCACCAGCGCATTTTCCATCATGTAGCCGGACAGGCGGGTATCCTTGCCGATGACGACACGGTGGCGATGGGCGCCGCGCAGGAAGTGGCGTCCCGCCGCCTGGCCGACTTTCAGCGCCGTTTCGGCCGTCATCACGCCGTCGTTGGCGCGGCCTCTGATGCCGTCCGTCCCGAAATATTTGCGAGCCATGGATTCGGTTCATCCCCTTGCAAGCGCACTCGGATACGCACATGACGCTGTTCGCGGGCAATGTCACGCCTGCCCGGCCAAGTCGATAAACGGTAATCGAAAAAGATCATGCAACGCGAGACGGTCCGGTCCGTTCGGGAGAGGGGAGAACAGATTCAACCCATGGAGATCACATGTCTATCCAACTGATTGACCTGCCCTTCGGTAGCGATGCCCTGGCCCCGGCCATTTCTGCCGAAACGCTTTCCTTCCACCATGGAAAGCATCACAAGGCCTATATCGACAAGACCAATGCCGCGATCGAAGGTACCGACCTTGCCGACAAGCCGCTGGAAGAGATCGTGGTGGCCGCGCGCGGTTCGAACCAAGGCCTGTTCAACAATGCCGCCCAGTCGTGGAACCACGGTTTCTACTGGTATTCGCTGACCGGCGAATCGACGGCGCCGTCGGGTGACCTCGCCGCCAAGATCGACGAAAGCTTCGGCTCGCTCGACGCGCTGAAGGAAAGGCTGGCCGACGCCGGCGCGGGCCATTTCGCCAGCGGCTGGGTCTGGCTGGCCGAAAAGGACGGCAAGCTTTCGCTGGAAGAGACCCATGACGGCGATACGCTGGCCGATAGCGGTTTCAATCCGCTGCTGACGATCGACGTATGGGAACACGCCTACTACCTCGATCACCAGAACGCCCGTCCGGCCTATCTCAAGGCGGTGATCGACGGCCATCTCAACTGGGATTTCGCCGCCGAAAACCTGGCGCGCGGTTCCGCCTGGACCTACCCCGCCTGATCGCAAGGCGTCGGTGACGAAAAGGCGCCCTTGCCTGCGGCGGGGGCGCCTTTCCTTATCCGGTTTCCGGTGGGGGTTCGTCCGGCTGGCCGTCCAGGGGGGCGAAGCCGAACAGCGGTTCGCCGAAGAGGAAGCCGATCAGGTTCGGATGGCCCATGTGATCGAACAGGGCCGTCAGCGTCAGCAGGATCGGCACCGAAAGCAGCGCCCCGGCAAAGCCCCAGATCCATGAGAAATAGCTCAGCGCCAGCAGGATCAGCACCGGGTTCATGGTGAAGCGTGCGCCGAGGATCGCCGGCGTCAGGATGTTCGACTCCACGAGGTGGAGCGAAAGATAGGCCACCGCCGGGATCAACCCGACGAAGAACGTCGTCGATGTCCCGAGGCCGAACAGCCCCAGCAGGGCGATCATTGTCAGCGGCCCGACATAAGGCAGGAAATTGAGGATCGCGGCCAGCCCGCCCCACATGATCGGGGCGTCGATGCCCATCGCCCAAGCGCCGAACGCCACCAGGGCCCCGACGCACAGGTTGATGAGTGTGACGGTCAGGATGTAGGCGGCGACCCGGTCCTGCACGTCGCGCAGGGCCCGCGCGGCCTTGATGCTGCTGTTGTGCGAAACCCCTTCGTCCAGCAGGCGGCGGCGCAGGCGGACCCGGCTTTCGATCATGAAGAAGGCGAGCAGGAAGGTCATCAGCACTTCCAGCACCAGACTGGGCGTTGCCAGCGCCAGTTCCTCCAGCATCGAGGGCGTGGCCAGGACGACTTCCGGTGCCTGCTCGCGGCCGAGCACGCTGGCGAGCTGTTCGTTGAGGTCGCCCAGCCAGCGGAAAGCGCCGCGCAATTGCGAGAACTGTTCGCCCAGCCGGGCCACCATGGTCGGGATCTCGTCGACCATGTCGATCGCGGGCTGGAGGATCAGGGTCAGGGCCAGGGCGATCACGATGAGGAAGCTCGACATGGCGAGGGCCGAGGCCAGGAAATTGGGCAGTCCCGCCGCCGCCAGCCGGTCGGCCAGCGGCGAGAGGACGATCGTGAGGATGAGGGCGGCCACCAGCGGCAGGAACACCACCGCGCCGATCGACAGGATGAAGGGAAGGGCGAGGAACAGCCCGATGCCGAGCAGCAGGACGAGGGCCGATGTCAGGCGCACTTCCTGCGCGGCCCATGCCGGCTCCGCATCTGTCCGGGACGGTGAAGGTTCCTGTCGCTGGTCTGGTGTCGGACTCATGGAACGGCGCTTGTCGATTGTGCTTCCGGGCCAGTGGTGCCATGCGCTGTCGCGCCAGGCAAACGGGATTTGTGTGGCTGGCCGGGAAGGTTCCCTCTCGCCATTCTTAAGCCTTGCCTCTGCCCGATGTGATTTCGTCGAGCTCGCCCAGGATCGCGCCGTGCGCTTCGTCGTCGCTGCTCGACCGGTGGGGGATGTTTCCTTCTTCGAGCATGGCGTTCAGCGCGGCGCGCGCGCGGCCCACCCGGCTCTTGATCGTGCCGACGGCGCAGCCGCAGATTTCCGCCGCCTCTTCGTAGCTGAAGCCGCCGGCCCCGACGAGCAGCAGCGCCTCGCGCCTTTCGGGCGGGAGTTGCATCAGCGCGCGGTGCATGTCGGCGAGGTGGAGCGGTTCCTCCTGCCCGGCGGGAGCCGTCAGGATCCGTTCGGCGACGTTCTCGTCATATTCGCCGCGGAAACGGTTGCGCCGCATTTCGGTGAGGTAGGCATTGCGCAGGATGACGAAGGTCCAGGCCCGCATGCTGGTGCCGGGCTGGAAACGGTCGCGCGCGCTCCAGGCCTTGAGCATGGTTTCCTGCACGAGGTCGTCTGCCAGGTCGGGCCGCCCGCACAGGCCGCGCGCAAAGGCGCGCAAGTGCGGAATGACGGCTGTCAGTTCGCGCTTGAATTCGGATGCTTCGCCGGGGCTTCCGCCGCTCATTGGCCGGTATCGTCCAGCTTGGAGAGCAGGTCCTTGAAACTGTCGGGCAAGGGTTCCTCGACGACGGAATCGTACAGGCGGCGCAGGCCCGCGGCCCAGTCCGGCTTGTTCGCCGGGTCATTGCCGCCATCCTGCCTGTCGTGCGCGATCCGGTCCTGTCCGGATTGGCCTGTTTTCTTTTCCATGTCGGTCATGCGTTTGCGGCAAAGTCCTGTACTGGCCCAGTTCCGGCGACACGATTACAACGTTCCTCTCCGGTCGCAAATCAGGAACGAAAGCGCTGGCGACTTGTTCCCCCGGGCAAGTGAAAAGGAGCGGAACAGGATGGCGAGCCGGACAGAGAGCACGGACGCGGGCAGCGCGATTGGACCTAGCCATGGGGCGGCCCCGCGCTGTACGGGTATCCGGGGGCAATCGGGGCAGGGCGTCTCTTGAACAGCATCAAGCCGGGACGAAGGGGATCGCGAAGGTGGCTGGTACGCTACCCGCGGGCCGTGCCGTTGCTGATCTTCCTTGCAACCTTGGCCGTGACGGGTGTCAGCGTCTACGCGATCGAACGTTCGGAAGCGCAGCGGGAACGGGCGCAATTGCACCAGCGGGCCGAAGCGATCTCTTCCGCCCTGCAGCGGCGTGCCGACGCCAATTCGGCCTATCTGCGCGCCGGTGCCGCGCTGCTT
>JAQVEQ010000151.1 GCA_028697875.1 Novosphingobium sp.
AAACGGCCATCGACCGCTTCGGCCGCCTCGGTTTCGACGGGGCGAGCACGCGTGCGATCGCGGCGGCGGCGAAGACTACCATGTCGTCGATCACTTACCATTTCGGCGGCAAGGAAGGGCTGTACCTGGCCGCGGCCGAACATATCGGGCGGTCGATCGCCGAACACATGCAGCCGCATATGGACGCTGTCGAAGCGGCTTTTCCCCAGGGTCGCGAAACGGCGGTCCGGGTGGTGGAAGGCCTGCTTGGCGCCTTGGCGCAGATGATGGTGGACCCGGCGTCGGCGCCGTGGGTGCGGTTCCTGATCCGCGAACAGTTCGATCCCAGCGAGGCGTTCGAACGGATCTACGACCGCTCGCAGGGGCGGATCTGCGGCCTGCTGGTCCGGCTTGTCGCGGTGGCCCGGCCCGATCTCGACCATGCGCATGGCGCCGCCATTGCCATTCAGCTTCTTTCCCAGGCCATGATCCTGCGCGCGGGCCGGGCCACGGTCTGCCGCGTGATGGGCGTGCAGGAACTGGAAGGGGCGGCGCTCGACACATTGCTTGCCACATTGCGTGCGAATATCCGTGCCATCCTCCTCTCCGACGGAGTCCCTCGATGAATCGCAGGAAAGCCATTCCGATCGCCATTGCCGCGCTGTTGCTGCTGGCCGCCACGCTGACCCGGGGGTTCGGCCTGTTCGGCGATGGCAAGGACGGTTCCCTGGCCCTCTACGGCAATGTCGATGTGCGGCAGGTCGATCTCGCCTTCCGGGTCGGCGGGCGGATCGACAGCATCGCCGTGGAAGAAGGCGACACGGTGAAGAAAGGGCAGCTGCTGGCCTCGCTCGACATGGCGACGCTCGACAGCCGCCTGCGGCAGGCCGATGCGCAAGTCTCTTCGGCCCGCGCCCAGTTCGTTCGCGCGAAGACGGGCAGCCGCCCGCAGGAAATCGTGCAGGCCGAAGCGCGGGTGAAAGCGGCGCGGACGGCTTACGAGACGGCGCAGGCCGACTACGACCGGCGCAAGGGGCTGGTCGATCCGGGGGCGATCAGCCGTGCGGCATGGGACCAGACCGTGACTCTGCGCGATCGGGCCGCCGCGCAATTGCGTGAGGCCGAAGCGACGCTGTCGCTGATGCGCGAGGGTAGCCGGATCGAGGATATCGAGGCCGCCGCCGCGCAGCTCAAGGCGGCCGAGGCGGCGCGCGACGCCGTTTCCATCGACACGTCCGACGCCCGGCTGGTCGCGCCCAGCGGGGGCACGATCCTCACGCGCGCACGCGAACCGGGCGCGATCGTGCAGCCGACCGAAACGGTGCTGACGCTGACGATCGACCGCCCGATGCGCGTGCGCGCCTATGTGGCGGAAAGCGACCTGAGCCGGATCGCGCCGGGCATGGCCGTCACGGTGACCGCGGACGGCAATCCCAAGACCTATCACGGCAAGATCGGCTATATTTCCCCGCGTGCCGAGTTCACGCCGAAGACGGTGCAGACCACCGACCTGCGGACCGATCTCGTCTATCAGTTGCGCGTTCTCGTCGACGATCCGGACGGGGCCTTGCGCCAGGGCCAGCCGGTCACGGTCGACGTGACGAAGCCGCGCCCGGGCAAGGAGGACTGACCGGGCGATGGCCGGGCCGGCCGCCCCGGATTGCGTCGCCAGCGCCAGCGGCATCGCCAAGGCCTTCGGGCCGGGGGTGCGGGCGCTGGACGGTGTCGACATCGAGATTCTGCCGGGCAAGGTCACGGGACTGGTCGGGCCGGACGGCGCGGGCAAGACCACGCTGATCCGCATTCTCGCGGGCCTGATGGCACCCGATGCGGGGACGGTCGCGATCCTCGGCGGCGCCCCGTCGGAACGGCTGGACGACATCGGCTACATGCCGCAGCGTTTCGGCCTCTACGAGGATCTCACCGTGCGCGAGAACCTGACGCTCTACGCCCAGCTGCGCGGCCTTCCGGGGGATGAGCACGAGGCGGTGTTCGCCCGCCTCTACCAGTTCACCGACCTCGGCAGTTTCCAGGACCGGCTGGCGGGCAATCTCTCGGGCGGGATGAAGCAGAAGCTGGGCCTCGCCTGCGCGCTGGTGCGCACGCCGCGCGTCCTGCTGCTGGACGAACCGGGCGTAGGCGTCGACCCGATCAGCCGGCGCGAACTGTGGGCCATGGTCGGCGAACTGACCGCGCAGGGCATCGGCGTGCTCTGGTCGACCGCCTATCTCGACGAAGCCGAGATGTGTGACGAGGCCTGCCTGCTGAGCAGCGGCAAGCTGGTCTTTTCGGGCCTGCCGTCGGACCTGACCCGCCGGGTCGACGGGCGGGTCATCCGCGTCACCGGCTTTGCCGAGCGCCGGCGCATGGCGCTGACCGAAGCGCTCGACCGGCCGGACGTGATCGACGGCACGATCCAGGGGCGCGCGATCCGCCTGCTGATCCGCGAAGGCGCGCCGGTGCCGGACGCCGCCACTCTGGGCATGGGCACCGACACACTGGTCGAACCGGCCCATCCCCGGTTCGAGGACGGCTTCATCGAACAGCTGGGCGGCGGCCCCCGGGGCACGAGCGCGCTGGCGGCGTCCTATCGCGAGATTCCGGCCAGCGACGAACCCGCGATCGAGGCGCAAGGGCTGACCAAGCGCTTCGGCGATTTCACCGCTGCGGGCGACATCCGTTTCACTGTCCCGCGCGGGGAAATCTTCGGCCTGCTGGGCCCCAACGGCGCGGGCAAGTCGACCACGTTCAAGATGCTGTGCGGCCTCCTGTCGCCCAGCGACGGCACGGGCGCGGTGGCCGGGCACGACTTGCGCCACGCGGCCGCCACCGCGCGCGCCTCGCTCGGCTACATGGCGCAGAAATTCTCGCTCTACGGCGATCTTTCCGTGCGGCAGAATCTCGATTTCTTTTCCGGCGCCTACAACCTGTCGCGTGCGCGGGCGCGCCAGGCGATCGAACGCATGGTCGAAATCTTCGACCTGGGCGACAAGCTGGGCCTCAATGCCGGGATGTTGCCGCTCGGTTTCAAGCAGCGGCTCGCGCTTGCCTGCGCGGTCATGCACGAGCCGCCGGTGCTGTTCCTCGACGAGCCGACTTCGGGCGTCTATCCTGTCATGCGCCGCGAGTTCTGGATGCACATCAACGGCCTCGTCCAGAAAGGGGTGACCGTGCTCGTCACCACGCACTTCATGGACGAAGCGGAATATTGCGACCGCGTGACGCTGATCTACCGGGCGGAACAGATCGCGACGGGCACGCCCGATGCGCTCAAGGCGCAGGCGGCCGCGCTCGGCCATCTCGCCGATCCGACGATGGAGGACGCCTTCATCGCCCTGATCGAGGAGCAGGACCGGCGCCACGCGCGGGAGGAGGCGGCATGAAGCTGAACGGCGTGCGCTTCAACGGACGGCGGCTGCTGGCGCTGGTCGTGAAGGAGTTCTGGCAGATCGTCCGGGACCCCTCGACGTTCCTCATCGCTTTCGTCCTGCCGATGATCCTGCTGTTCCTGTTCGGCTTCGCCATCTCGCTCGACAGCTACGGGACGCGGGTCGGCCTCGTGGTCGAGGATTCGAGCGCGCCGGCCATGCGCCTGGCCCAGGCCTATCAGCATTCGCCCTATTTCGACGTCACGACCGCGCGCAGTGTCGAACCTCTGCGGGCGGGCATGATCGACGGCACCTTGCGCGGCATCATCGTCATCCCGTCCGATTTCGGGGAAGGCGTCGCGCGCATGCGGCCGCCGCAGATCCAGATCATCACCGACGGTTCGCAGCCCAATACGGCGCAGTTCGTCGCCGCCCATGCCGAAGGGGTGCGCAGCCAGTGGGCGGCCATCGAAAACGCCACGCGCGGGGTGTCCGTCTCGGCGCCGGTCGATGTGTCGGCGCGTTTCTGGTTCAACCCCGAACTCAACAGCCGCTATTTCCTCGTCCCCGGCTCCATCGCCAATGTCATGACCATGATCGGCACGCTGCTGACCGCGATGGTCGTGGCCCGCGAATGGGAACGCGGCACGATGGAAGCGATGATGGCGACGCCGATCAGCATGGCCGAATTCGTCGCGAGCAAGCTGCTGCCCTATTTCGTCCTGGCGCAATTCTCGATGGCGCTGTGCGCGCTGGCGAGCGTGTACGTGTTCGGCGTTCCCTTCCGGGGGTCGGTCCTGACGCTGCTGGCCATTTCGACGGCCTTTCTCATGCCGGCATTGGGGCTGGGCCTGTTCATTTCCTCCGCGACCAAGAACCAGTTCGTCGCCAGCCAGCTTGCCCTGCTGACCGCTTTCCTGCCGACGATGATGCTGTCGGGCTTCGTTTTCGAAATTCAATCCATGCCGGTGCCGATCCAGCTCATTACCCATATCGTGCCCGCGCGTTATTTCATCCCCGCGCTGGAGACGGTGTTCATCGCGGGCGACCAATGGGGGCTGATCCTGCCCAATATCGGCATGATGCTGCTGTTCGGGGCGATCTTCTTCTTCCTCTCCTTCCGGGTCACCAGGCGGAGCCTCGACTGATGGGGCGGCTCTGGGCCATGATCGTCAAGGAGATGTGGGCCGTGCTGCGCGACCCCAAGGCGCGGATCGTGCTGGTCGCGCCGCCGCTCGTCCAGCTGTTCGTCTTCGCCTATGCGACCACGCTCGACGTCAAGCACGTCGATCTCGGCCTGCTCGACCGCAGCTCGGGCGTCCATTCGTCGGAACTGGTCTCGCGCATCGCGGGCAGCCCCTATTTCCGCCATATCGTCCGGTTCGAGAACTTCGGCGAACTGCGCAAGGCGGTCGACTTGCAGAAGGTCCATGCCGCGCTGGTCATCGACGAGGATTTCGACGCCAAGCTGACGCGGGGCGAATCCGCGACGATCGGCCTCGTGCTCGACGGGCGGCGCTCCAACGCCTCGCAGATCGTCAATGGCTATGTCTCCCGGATCGCGGGGGAAATGGGGCTGGAACTGCTGTCCCCGCAGATGCAGGCGGCGGCAGGCGGCAGTGTCGTGACCAACTGGTTCAACCCGACGCTGAGCTATTTCTGGTTCACGCTGCCGTCGCTGGTCGCGCTCATCACCTCCGTCTCCGGGCTGGCGCTCACCTCGCAGAGCGTGGCGCGCGAGCGGGAACTGGGCACTTTCGACCAGCTGATGGTCTCGCCTCTGCGCATCCACGAGATCCTGATCGGCAAGATGGTGCCGCCGCTTATCATCGGGATGCTGAACGGCAGCCTCTACCTGGTGATCGCGCCGGTCTTCTTCGGCGTGCCCTTTACCGGATCGGTGCTGCTCTTCTTCCCGGCGCTGTTCATGTACATGCTGACCGTCATCGGCATCGGCATGTTCATTTCGGCCCTGTCGCAGACGCAGCAGCAGGCGTTCCTCGGCATGTTCCTTGCCGCCGTGCCGCTCATCATCCTGTCCGGCTACGCGACGCCGATCGACAACATGCCGGGGTGGCTGCAAGTCGTCACCTATGCCGATCCGGCGCGCTATTTCATCCTCATCGTGCAGGGCCTGTTCCTCAAGGCCATGCCGGCTTCCGTCGTCCTCTCCCAGCTATGGCCGCTGTTTGTCATCGCCTGCGTCACGCTGACTGCCGCCGCCTGGCTGTTCCGCGCCCGAATGGAATAGCATCATGTCCAGACCGCATCTCCGCCCGATCCTGTGTGCCGCCGCGCCGGCCCTGCTGCTTGCCGGCTGCGCGGTCGGCCCGAACTACAAGCCGCCGCAGACCGCCGCCGTCGAAGCGGCGCGGCAGGACTGGGTCGAAGCGGGCGAAGCCGGGCCGGTCGACCGCGAATGGTGGACACGGTTCGACGACCCGGCGATGACGGCGCTGGTCGAAAAGGCGATGGCCGATGCGCCCGACGTGCGCGAGGCAGAAGCGCGCCTTGCCGAAGCGCGTGCGCAGCGCGACGCGATATTCGGCGGCCGCTTCCCTGCCGTCCAGGCGACAGGCAGCGCGATGAAGGACACCTTGAGCGAGAACGGCCAGTTGCCGCTCAAGCAGTTTGCCGGCTTCGACCGCAAGTTCAACCTGTTCGACATCGGTTTCGACGCCAGCTGGGAAATCGACTTCTGGGGACGGCGCACGCGCCAGCTCCAGGGGGCGAAAGCGCGGGTGGAGGCGGCCGAATACGGCAAGCGCGAGGTCCTGCTCAATCTCGCGGCGGAAACCGCGCGCGCCTATATCGAGACGCGCGCCGCGCAGGCCGCGCTGGACACGGCGCAAAGCACGGCGGATGCGGCGGCGGAGCTGTCGCGCCTTACCGGCCTGCGTTTTGCGGCAGGCGATGCGAGCCAGGTCGACGCGAACCGGGCCGATACCGATGCCCGCGATGCCGCCGCCGCGCTGGCCGTCGCCCGTGCCGCGCTGGCGGCCAACCGCTACCGGCTGGGTATGCTGGCCGGGGTGGCGCCGGAGCAGGTCGACGGCTTGCTGGGCGAACAGCGGCCGGTTCCGTCCGCCCCCGCCACGATCCTGACCGGCGTGCGTTCCGAACTGCTCGAAAGGCGGCCCGACATCCGCATCGCCGAACGCCAGCTGGCCGCCGCGACCGCCGATATCGGCGTTGCCACCGCCGACCTTTTCCCGCGCTTTTCGCTGGCCGGTTCCTTCGGTCAGCAGGCCCGCACGACCGGTGACCTGTTCTCGTCCGACAGCTTCCGCATGGGGGTGGGGCCGCAGTTTTCCTGGCCGATCTTCGCCGGTGGGACGCTGCGGGCGCAATTGCGGGCGGCCGATGCCCGGGGGCAGGCGGCGGCGGCCCGTTACGACAAGGCGGTGCTCGGCGCGCTGGCGGATAGCGAGACGGCGATCAACCGTTTCCTCAACACCGGGCATTCGCTCGAACAGGCCGAAACCGCGCTGGCGAAAGAGCAGGATACCCTGCGCCTGGTCCAGCTGATGCTTTCGCACGGGGAAGTGGACCGGCTGGCGCTGGCGCTGGCGCGCATTGCCGCCAACCAGGCGGAAACGAACGCCCGCGATGCCCGCGCGGCCCATGCCAGCGCGGCGGTCGCCCTGTACAAGGCGCT
>JAQVEQ010000152.1 GCA_028697875.1 Novosphingobium sp.
ACTGCCGCCGCCGCCGCCGCCGAAGGAAGCGCCGCCGCCGCCCGTGGTTGCGCCGCCGCCGCCCATCAACATTGCCCCGGCGCCGCCGGTCATCCAGACGGCTCCCGTCGCGCCGGTGATCCAGCCCAAGCCGGTGGTGACTGCGCCGCCGCCGCCGAAGTTCACGCCCAAGCCGCCGCAGCCGCGGAACAATCCGGGCAGCTGGGCGACGCCGGACGACTATCCGACGCGGGCCATGCGTGAAAACCGCGCAGGCGTCGCCCGCTTCACTGTCACGGTGGGCGCCGACGGGAAGGTCCAGAGTTGCCAGGTCACTTCTTCGAGCGGCCATGCCGACCTCGACGAGGCGACCTGCAAGTACGTCACCCGCCGCGCACGATTCAAGCCGGCCACTGACGGCGAAGGGAACCCGACCACGGGGACCTACAGCAACGCCGTACGCTGGCAGATCCCGGACTGACCCGAGCCCTCAGGCTCCTGTCGGTGCTCCCGGCAGGGGCGCTTGAACCAACACACCTTTTTCGTATCTTCTTGAGAGGACAACCCGCATGCTTATCGAAATTCTCGCTGCTGCCGCCGAAGCGGCTCCGCAGAACAAGTTCGGCTTCAAGGAAGCCCTGGAACAGGGCGGTATCGTCGCCATTTCGACCGTCATCATCCTCGGCGTCATGTCGTTCGGCTCCTTCTACATCCTGTTCACCAAGTTCTTCGAACAGTCGAAGATCCTGAAACAGGGCCGCGAAGTCCGCGCCAGCTTCTGGCGTGCGAACTCCCTCAAGGAAGGCGCCGCGAAGCTGGCCAAGGACACCGCCTATCGTCAGATCGTCGACGATGCGCTGGATGCCGAAGAACAGCACACGAAGATGACCGACACCCTCGAAGCCCATGACTGGATGCACGGTTCGCTGGCCCGTTCGGAAAGCGCGATCAACGCCAAGCTGGCAAGCGGCCTTCCGTTCCTCGCCACCGTCGGTGCGACCGCTCCGTTCATCGGTCTGTTCGGTACCGTCGTCGGCATCTACCGCGCGCTGATCAACATCGGCCTGGCCGGTTCGGCCTCGATCGACAAGGTCGCCGGCCCGGTCGGTGAAGCTCTGATCATGACCGCCCTGGGTCTGCTCGTCGCCGTTCCGGCCGTGCTCGCCTACAACTGGCTGCAGAGCCGCAACAAGCGTATCGGTGGCGAAATCGAAAGCTTCGCCACTGCGGTGCTCGCCAACCTTTCGTCGAACGGTCTCGTGAAGCCGCAGGTTTCTGCTGCTCCGGCAAAGCCCGCAGCCCCCGCTGCGAAGCCGGCCGCCGCCGCGCCGAAGGCCTGAGGCCAGCGGAACGTATCGGAAGGGGAGGGACCGGCATGCGGGCACCCTCCCCTTCCGAGAGACACGAAGTTTTAGGATAGGATTACGACCATGGCCATTTCGATGGGCAGCGGCGGTGAAGACACCCCCATGTCGGACATCAACACCACGCCGCTGGTGGACGTGATGCTGGTGCTTCTGATCATCTTCCTCATCGCGGTCCCGGTGGCGATCCAGACCATCGAGAAACTGCACATTCCGATCATCGTCTCCGTCGAATCGCAGGACAAGGTCGAGAACCTCCTCCTCACGGTTTCGACCACCGACGCAGGCGGGCGCAGTGCAGGCGATCCGGGTTACGAAGGCGCCTCGCGCAACGGCGAGTGCCGCGTGTATTTCAACAACATCACGCCCGTGACCTCGGAAGAACTCTATGACCAGGCGTTCAAGCGTCTCGACGCGATCGTCCAGCGTGAAGGCGGGATCGAAGCCATCATGAAGAATCCCGAGACCATTCCGCAGGTGCATATCCGCGGCGACGTGAATGCCCCGTGGCGCTGCGTTGCCGGTGCGATCTACAACGTCCAGGCGGCGGGCTACCCGACCGTTGGCTTCATCTCGAACCCGGTCGACCCGAACGCGTAACAGCGCCGGGCCAGAGACAGATTCAGGAGTAATTCCCCATGGCAATGTCAGGCGGCAAGGACGATGGTTCGCCGATGATGGACATGAACACGACGCCGTTGATCGACGTCATGCTCGTGCTCCTCATCATGTTCATCATCACCATCCCGGTTGCGACCCACGCAGTGAACATCGACCTGCCCGCGCCGGTCGATAACCCGAGTAATCCGCCCGTCGACCCGATCAAGAACAAGGTCGTGCTGACGGTGGACAACAAGATCCTGTGGAACGGCAACGGAGTCACCCAGGGCGAGCTGGTCGCGCTGCTTCAGGAAAGCCTGAGCTACGCGGTCGAGCCGGAACTGCAGTTCGAACCGGATGCGAGCGCCAGCTACGACCTTTCGGCCCACGTGCTGAACATCATCAAGGGTTCGGGCGTGACCAAGTTCGGCTTCGTCGGCAACGAGCGCTACGCCACTTTCGGCAAGCAGCCTGGCGCCTGAGCGGAACCGGACCTCGAAACACAAAAAAGGGGCGGAGCGATCCGCCCCTTTTTTGTTGCCCTGTCCATCCCGCCGTTCATGCCGCTCCCCTTCGCCCTTCCCCGTCCAGGGCGGCCGGCGGCGCCATCAATCATCCTCCCCCTCTTCCCCTCGATCCTCGACCGGATCGACGCGCATGGCCGCGGCCGCCAGCCCTTCCGCTTCGAGCAGGAGGTCGTCGTCAAGCGCCCCCTGCGGCACGGCTTCGCGCCCGATCATCACCAGCACCGGCACCGCCAGCGGGCTGACCCGGTCGAGTTCGACATGGACCAGTTGCCGTCCGGCCCGTTCCAGTACGCTGGCGAGACGCCCGACATCGGTCATCCGGGCGCGGGCATCGGCCCAGGCGGCCTCGATCAGGACATGGCCGGGCTCGTGCTTGCGCAGGACGTCGTAGATGAGGTCGGTCGAGAACGTGACCTGCCGCCCGCTCTTGCGCTTGCCCGGGTGCTGGCGTTCCACCAGCCCGCCGATCACTGCCACTTCGCGAAAGGCCCGGCGCAGAAGATAGGAATCCTGCACCCATTCGACGAACTCGCCGGTCAGGATGTCGGGCGAGAGGAGCGGCGCGGGGTCGGCCACCGGCTTCAGCCCCCACACGGCTAGCGCATAGTCGTTGGCGACGAAACCGCCCGGCAGCAGCCCGCGTTCCTCCATCCGCCGCGTAATCAGCATGCCGAGCGACTGGTTCGCGTTCCAGCCTTCGAACGTGTAGTAGACGGTGTAATGCCTGCCCTGGTGCGGGAAGCTTTCCACCAGGAGAGTGCCCGGCCCCGGCATGCGGCTGCGCCAGTCCTGCACTTCCAGCCATTCGCGCACATCGTCTGGAAACCGGCCCCAGCCCGCGCGGTCGACCAGCATGGCCCGCACCCGGTCCGCCAGATGCGTCGTCAGCGGCAGGCGCTGCCCGCCGTAGGACGGGATCATCGCCGACCGTTTTGCCGCGCGGACGATCACGTCCATGTCCTTCAGCTGTTCGACTTCGAGGCTCATGCCCGCGAAGAAGAAGGTATCGCCGGGCGACAAGGCCGCCGCGAAGCGTTCCTCCACCTTGCCCAGCGCCCGGCCGTTGCGGAAACGGACCTGCAGCATTTCCGAATCGACGATGATCCCGGCGTTCATCCGGTGGCGCGCGGCATGGTCGGGATGGGTCAGCCGCCAGGTCCCCGCGCGGTCGCGCACGATCCGGCGGAAGCGGTCGTAGGCTTCCAAAGCATAGCCGCCGGTGGCGACGAAATGGAGCACCCGCCGCCACACCGTCTCGTCCACCCAGCGATAGCTTTGTGCCGAGCGCACTTCGGCCAGCAAGTCGGCCTCGTCGAACGGCCCGGCACAGGCGCAGGCCATGACGTGCTGGGCCAGCACATCGAGCCCGCCGGGGCGGAAGGCCTCCCCGTCCCGCTGCCCCTCCTCCACCGCTTCCCGGGCTGCCATCGCCTCGAGGAATTCGAAGCGGTTGCCCGGCACGAGGATCGCGCGGCTGGGCAGGTCGAGCCGGTGGTTCGAACGCCCGATCCGCTGCAACAGGCGCGATGAGCCCTTGGGCGCGCCCATCTGGATCACGCAATCGACATCGCCCCAGTCCACACCCAGGTCGAGGCTGGCAGTGCAGACCAGCGCGCGCAGTTCGCCGCGCGCCATCGCCCCTTCGACCTTGCGCCGCGCCTCCACCGCCAGCGAGCCGTGATGGATGCCGATCGACAGGTTTTCCTCGTTCGCGTCCCACAGCAGCTGGAAAATATATTCGGCAAGGAAGCGCGTGTTGGAGAAGACCAGCGTGGTGCGATTGCGGCGGATCTCCTCCATCAGCTGCGGAATCGCCCAGCGCCCTGCGTGACCGCCCCACGGTACGCGTTCTTCCCGCGGCAGGAGCACGTCCACTTGCGGCTCCGCGCCTTTCTCCCCCTCGACCAGCGCGACGGAGGCGGCGTGGCCGCCCGGCGCCAGCCAGCCGCGGAACGCCTCCGGGTCGGCCAGCGTGGCCGACAGGGCGACCCGCTGCATCCCCGGCGCGATCGCCTGCAGGCGCGCGAGGCACAGCGCCAGAAGGTCGCCGCGCTTGCCAGTAGCGAAGGCGTGGACTTCGTCCACCACCACGCGTTTCAGCCCGGCGAAGAGTTCGAGGCTTTCGGGGTAGCTGAGCAGCAGGGACAGGCTTTCCGGCGTGGTCAGCAGGACATGGGGCGGGCGGCTGCGCTGCCGTTTCTTGCGTTCGGCCGGAGTATCGCCGCTGCGCGTTTCCACCCGGAGAGGCAGGCCCATCTCCTCGACCGGGGTAAGCAGGTTGCGCTGCACGTCGTGCGCCAGCGCCTTCAGCGGCGAGACGTAGAGCGTATGCAGCCCTTCCGGCGGCGGGGCGCCGCCGAGCGACGAGGGGCAGAAATCGGCCAGCGTCGGCAGGAACCCGGCCAGCGTCTTGCCCGCCCCGGTATCGGCCACCAGCAAGGCGTGCCGTCCGGCGCGCGCGGCCCCGTACATCGCCTGCTGGTGTTCGCGCACGCGCCAGCCGCGCCCGGCGAACCAGGTCCCGAGCTCGGGTGGCAGCACGGCGCCGCTCAAACGCGGGACTGTTGACGAAGTTGACATGGTTGACAGGGTTCAGAGGTCTTTTCCCGCCCTCCTCCCGGCAGTTCGCCCGGCCCTTCTCCGAGAACACGCCGAAAGCCCCGGACAAGGGGCAAAACAGGGGAGAATCTCGGTGCCGGCATGGGAACGAATGGAGCACAAAAGGGCGGCGTAGGAAAGCGGCGGATCGCCTCGCGGGCCGAACGGCACGCGCGGCAGCCGGAGCATTCCGTACTTGCCCAACCGGCCATGGTACGGGCAGGTACAACGAACCATTCCGCCGCCCCAGGAACAGTCCCAGGAACACCATGCCCGGCAATCTCGATCTCAACCACGTGATAGGCGTCGCCATCGGCCTGGCGCTGGGCCTGCTGGTCGGCGTGCAGCGCGGGTGGACCTTGCGCGAGCTGGCCGAAGGCACGCGCTTCGCCGGGATCCGCACATTCGCCCTGATGGGCCTTGCCGGCGGGATCGCGGGCGTCCTCTATGTCCATGCGCAAGGCCCGGCCACCGTGCTGATGGCCGCCGCCGCCCTGCTGGTGCTGATCGGCTATGCCCGGGCAAGCAGGACGGGCGGCGAGCACGTGAGCGGTACCGGCACCATGGTCGGCCTGCTGACTCTCGCCTGCGGCTTTCTCGCCGGTACGGGCGAATGGCTTCTGGGCACGATCATCGCGGTCATCATGGTCTTGCTGCTGTCGCTGCGCACGCAATTGCATGGCTGGATCAGGGGGCTGAGCGAACGGGAAGTGTTTTCCATCGCCCGCTTCGCGCTGATCGCGATGGTCATCCTGCCGCTGCTGCCGGACAAGGGCTATGGCCCCTACGAGGCGTGGAACCCCCGCCAGCTGTGGCTGGTGGTGGTGATGGTGTCCGGCTTCTCCTTCGTCGGCTATTTCGCGTCCAAGTACCTCGGCGCGACACGCGGGGTTCTGGCAACGGCCGCGGCCGGATCGATGGTTTCCTCCACCGCCGTGACCGCCGGGCTCGCCACGCGCATGCGCGACGGATCGGGCGAGCCGGCACTGATGGCCGCCGCAATCTGCACGGCGTCGTTCTTCATGTTCCTGCGCGTCGTCCTGCTGGTCGGCCTGCTGGCCGGTTTCGCTCTCGTCCCGTTCGCGCTGGCCGTCGCGCCGGGGGCACTTGTCAGCCTGCTGCTGGCGCTGTGGTTCCTGCGCCGCGCCAGCTGGGGGCAGGAACAGGGCCCGGCCGAAGTGACGGTGAAGAACCCCTTCGACCTCGGCCCCGCCCTGCTGCTGACGGTGATGGTCATGGCGCTGACCGTCCTGGCGCACTGGGTGCTGGCCCGCTACGGCGACCGGGGCCTGGCCGCCGTGCTGGCCATTTCCGGCACGGTCGACGTCGATTCCGCAATCATCACCATGGGCAGCCTGCCGGACGGAACACTGGCCGCGCGCGCCGCCGCCCTGGTGCTGGCGGTGCCGGTCACGCTCAACACCCTGTTCAAGGGCAGCGTAGCGATCGGCCTGGCCGGATGGCGGCTGGGCAAGCTGGGCGCGCTGCCGCTGCTGGCTGTCGCCATCACGGTGATCGCCACTTGCGCCACGCTGATTTCCGGTTTCGCGGGCTGGAACCTGCCGGTCTGATTCCCCGCCGCCCGCAGCAGCGCCTCAGTGCGCCGCGGAAGGGCCGCGTGCGACCCCGGACAGGGCGAGCTGTTCGTCGATCTGCGCCATCAGGCGTTCCAGCCCGGCCGTGCTGCCGCTTTCCGCGCGGGCGACCAGCACGTCCTGCGTGTTGGAAGCGCGCAGCAGCCACCAGCCGTCCGCCGTGGTCACCCGCACCCCGTCGGTCGCATCGACATCGGCCCCGCTAGCGGCCAGCCGCGCCTTCACATCGTCGATCACGGCGAACTTGCGGCTCTCGTCCACCTGGAAGCGCAGTTCCGGCGTGTTAATCATGGCCGGCATCGCCCCGCGCAGTTCGGTGACGCTCCTG
>JAQVEQ010000153.1 GCA_028697875.1 Novosphingobium sp.
CATCGGCAATTCGGTCCTGCGGCTGCTCCATTACCCGCCGGTCGACGACGCCGGACAAGGCGCGGTGCGAGCGGCGGCGCACGGCGACATCAACCTCATCACCCTGCTGCTCGGCGCCGAGGAATCCGGCCTGGAACTGCTCGACAGGAACGGACGGTGGATTCCCGTCTCGCCGCCCGAGGGCGCCCTGGTGATAAATGTCGGCGACATGCTGGAACGGCTCACCAACCACGTCCTGCCCTCGACCGTCCACCGGGTGCGCAATCCCGAAGGCGCGGCGGCACGGCGCAGCCGTTATGCGATGCCGTTCTTCCTCCACCCCCGCAGCGACTTCACGATCGCAACGCTGCCCCAATGTATCGGTGTGCAAAACCCGGATCGCTATCCCGAACCGATCACGACTGACGATTTCCTCCAGCAGCGCTTGCGGGAAATCGGCCTAAGGGCCTGAATAGACCGGCTATCGGTCTCCCCTACGCGAAGACGGTACAGGCGGTCTTAACCAAAATTTCAATCCCAATATGCAATCGGAGCGAAGGGAACCGATTAGGGGGCGAGCGTTGGCGACGGCGAAAACGCAAGAACGTTGGACACAGGACAAGGTCGGGCGGACCGAGCGCGACGTGATCGTGATGGGCATCGCCATCGCCGCGTGCCTGCTGTTCGTCGGCATCGGCGGCTCCGCCATGACCCAGATCCTCGATTCGTGGCTCGGTCACCGCGACCGGCCCGACCAGCTGCTGATCAGCGCCATGTTGCTCAACATCGCACTGATCATCTTCGGATGGCGCCGCTATGACGAGCTGGCCCAGGAAGTCGACAAGCGGCGCCGCGCCGAGATGGAAGCCCGCGAGCTTGCCGAAACCGATCCGCTTACCGGCTGCCTCAACCGGCGCAGCATCGGTACGATCATGAACAGGATCGCAGTGGATGCGTGCCACCGGGGCCAGGAAGTGGCCGCCCTTCTCTTCGACCTCGACAAGTTCAAACTGATCAACGACCTCCATGGGCACAAGTGGGGCGACCGGCTTCTGATCGAAGTCGCACGGCGGGTATCGTCCGTCGTCCCTGCCGGTGCGCATCTTGCCCGTCTTGGCGGCGACGAGTTCTGCTGTTTCCTACCCTACGACCCCCGACTCCAGGAGCAGGTCGACCGGATTGCCGTGAACATCCTGCATGCGATCGCCCTGCCTGTCTCGCTCGATGGAACGGCCAGCGAAATCACCGCTTCGATCGGCATCGCGCATACGCATGGCAAGACCGATTCAAGCGACGAACTTCTGATCCACGAAGCCGATATCGCCATGTATCACGCGAAACGGAGCGGGCGGGGCCGGTACTGCTGGTTCGATCCGTCGATGGAAAGCGAATCCCGCTTCCGCGGCGAGCTGGAATCCGGAATACGCAGCGGTATGACGAAAGGCGAATTCGTGCCTTTCTACCAGCAGCAGATCGATCTCGACAACGGAGAGCTTGTCGGATTCGAAATGCTGGCTCGCTGGCATTCCCCGAAGCTCGGCGAAATCTCGCCCGAGATATTCATTCCCGTGGCCGAGGAAATCGGGCTGATCGCCGACCTGTCGGAATCGCTTATCAAGCGCGCCTTGCAGGATGCGAAACACTGGGATCCGAGGCTGATCCTTTCCGTCAACATCTCCCCGGTCCAGCTGCGCGATCCCTGGTTCGCGCAGAAGCTTCTCCGCTTGCTGGCCGAGGCGGGTTTCCCTCCCGAACGGCTCGAGATCGAAATCACGGAAAGCTGCCTGCACGAGGATATCGGCACCGTGCGCTCCATGATCACCAGCCTCAAGAACCAGGGAATCCAGGTGAGCCTGGACGATTTCGGGACCGGCTATTCCAGCCTTGCCCAACTCCGTTCCCTGCCCTTCGACCGGCTCAAGATCGACCGCAGCTTCGTGACCGAACTGGCCGAGGACGAAGGCAACGCCAAACTGGTCGAAGCGATCGTCTCGCTGGGCAACGAACTGAACCTCCCGATCACCGCCGAAGGGATCGAGAGCGAAAAGGTTCTCGAAGTCCTGCGCCGGATCGGCAAGATGAAAGGCCAGGGCTTCCTCTATGGCAAGCCGCAGGATGCCCATACGACGCAGGAACTGCTCGCCAGCCGCAACCTCCTGACCCCGACGCAGGACCACCCGGGGCAAGCGGCGGAATCCCCGCTCACCGATCAGGCAGGGAACCGCAAGATCGCGGGCTGAACGCATCCCGCCCCACTGGACGTATCACCCGCCAGCGCATACATGCGCTGCGCTATGCGGATCCCCTTCACCAAGATGCACGGACTGGGCAACGACTTCGTCGTGCTCGACGGACGCGCGGAGGCGCTGCCCCCGGTCGATGCCCGCGTGGCCGCCGCCCTGGCCGACCGGCGCACGGGGATCGGCTGCGACCAGCTGGTCCTGATGGAACCGAGCGAGACCGCCACTTTCCGCATGCGGATCTTCAATCCGGACGGCAGCGAAGTCGGCGCCTGCGGCAATGCCAGCCGCGCGGTCGCCCTGCTCCATGGCGGCCCCTGCACGATCGAGACCGGCGGCGGACTGATCGAAGCCCGCCCCGAAGGCGACGGCATTGCCGTCGACATGGGCCAGCCCCGCTTCGGCTGGGACGAAATCCCCCTCGCCTATGCGATGGATACCCTGTCCATGCCGGTCGGCTGGGAAGAGCTGGAAAGCCCGGCCGCCGTCAATGTCGGCAATCCGCATGTCGTGTTCTTCGTCCCCGATACGGACGCGGTCGAACTCGACCGGCTCGGCCCCCTGATCGAGAACGACCTCCTGTTTCCCGAGCGGATCAACGTCAATGTCGCGACTGTCACGAACCGCGGTGCGATGCGCCTGCGCGTCTGGGAACGCGGCGCCGGGCTGACCCGCGCCTGCGGCACCGGGGCCTGCGCCAGCGCGGTTGCCGCCATGCGCCGGGGCCTTGCGGACCGCACTGTCGAAGTCACCCTGCCTGGCGGCCCGCTGACCATCGCCTGGGGCGAAGACGGCTCCATCACCATGACCGGCCCGGCCGCCGAATCCTTCCGCGGCAG
The DNA here is from genome assembly GCA_028697875.1 of Novosphingobium sp. Lineage (GTDB taxonomy): Bacteria > Pseudomonadota > Alphaproteobacteria > Sphingomonadales > Sphingomonadaceae > Caenibius. The sequence continues at coordinate 3,059 of JAQVEQ010000153.1, forward strand.
TTTCGAGTGGGACGACTTCGCATGAGCGGCGCGAAGCAGGCGCCCATTGCCGCCGAAGTCATTTCCCTCGGATGCCGGCTCAACATCGCGGAAAGCGAAACGATCCGCAGCCTCCTCGCCGCCGAGAGCGACGTGGTGGTGGTCAACAGTTGCGCGGTGACGGCCGAGGCCGTGCGCCAGACCCGCCAGGCGATCCGCAAGGCCCGCCGCCAGCGCCCCGACGCGCGCCTGCTTGTCACCGGCTGCGCCGCCGATATCGAGCGCGAACAGCTCGCCGCCATGCCGGAAGTCGACGGGCTCATTCCCAACACGGCCAAGCTCGACGCGCGGGCCTGGAACGTTCCCGAGCGCGCCAAGCCGGTGCCTGCGCGGCACACCCGCGCCTTCATCGCGGTGCAGAACGGGTGCGACCACGCCTGCACCTTCTGCGTGATCCCGCAGGGGCGCGGGCAAAGCCGCTCGCTCGCCGTGCCGCAAGTGCTGGCCGAAGTCGGACGCCACCTCGGCCAAGGCGTGCCCGAAATCGTCCTCACCGGGGTCGATGTCACGTCGTGGGGGCACGACCTGCCCGACGCTCCCTCGCTCGGCTCGCTGGTCCGCGCGGTGCTCGACGCCTTCCCGCAATTGCAGCGCCTGCGCATGTCCTCGCTCGACGGGGTGGAAATCGACGCCGAACTGTTCGAACTCTTCGCCGGCGAACCGCGCGTCATGCCCCACCTGCACCTTTCGCTGCAGCACGGCCACGACATGATTCTCAAGCGGATGAAGCGCCGCCACTTGCGCGCCGACGCCGTGCGGCTGGTTTCCGACCTGCGCGCGCGCCGCCCGGACCTTGCCGTGGGGGCCGATCTCATCGCCGGCTTCCCGACCGAGGACGAAGCCATGCATCGGGCCAACCTCTCGATCATCGGGGAAGTGGGCATGGTCCACGGCCATGTATTCCCCTATTCGCCCCGCCCCGGGACACCCGCCGCACGCATGCCCCAGCTCGACAGGGCCACGATCAAGGCCCGCGCCGCCGAACTGCGCGACGAGGTCGACCGCGTGCGCGAGGCGTGGCTGGCAACGCAGCTCGACCGCGAACTGACCGTGCTGGCCGAGTCGGACGGCACCGGATATTCCGAGAATTTCGCACGCGTGAAAGTGCCCGAAGGCACGCCGCCCGGCACGATCCTGCCGGTCACGCCGACACGACTGGACAAGGGACTGCTGCAATAATGAGCGGGCAAAGCTGGACCGATCGCCTGCTGGGCGGTTTCCGCAAGACGTCGGATCGCCTTTCCGGCAACCTTGCGGGAGTCGCCGCCACCGCGAAGCTCGACGATGCCACGCTGGACGATGTCGAAGACGCGCTGATCCTGTCCGACCTCGGCCCCACCGCCGCCGCGCGGATTCGCGAACGCCTGACCGAACAGCGTTTCGGCAAGGACATCGACGAACAGGGCCTGCGCGAAGCCGTGGCCGAGGAAATCGCCGCGATCCTGCGCCCGGTGGCGAAGAGGCTGGAAGTGACCGCCTTCCCCCGCCCGCAGGTCGTGCTGGTGATCGGCGTCAACGGCAGCGGCAAGACCACCACTATCGCCAAGCTCGCCCACCTGCTCCAGGAAGAAGACTATTCGGTCATGCTGGCCGCGGGCGACACCTTCCGCGCCGCCGCCATCGGCCAGCTGGCCGTCTGGGCCGACCGGCTCGGCGTTCCCATCGTCAAGGGGCCTGAAGGCGGCGACCCTGCCAGCGTGGTCTTCGACGCGGTGAAGAAGGCGACCGAAGTCGGGAGCGACGTGCTGATCGTCGACACCGCCGGACGCCTGCAGAACAAGACCGAACTGATGGACGAGCTGGCCAAGATCCGCCGCGTGCTCGGCCGCCTCAATCCCGAGGCGCCTCACGACGTCGTACTGGTGCTTGACGCGACCAATGGCCAGAATGCACTCTCACAGATCGAGATCTTCAAGGAAGTTGCGGGAGTGACCGGGCTTATCATGACCAAGCTGGACGGGACCGCGCGCGGCGGCGTGCTGGTGGCTGCGGCCGAGAAATACGGCCTGCCGATCCATGCCATCGGCGTCGGCGAAACCATCGACGACCTGCGTCCCTTCGACGCGGACCTTGTTGCCAAGGTCATTGCGGGGCTGGCCTGATGACGACCGAAGCAAGCAAGCAAAAGACGAAGACCGGCTGGCTCAACCTGCTGGTCGATTACGGGCCCCTGCTGGTCTTCTTTCTCGCCTACAAGTACTACGCGCCGGAAGACCGGCAGGACGCGGTCGGGGAAGTCTTCGCCGTGGTCCGGGGCACGATCGCCTTCATGGTTGCCGCGATCATCGCGCTCGCAGTGTCGAAATGGCGGCTGGGCAAGGTTTCGCCCATGCTGTGGCTGTCGACCGCACTGATCGTGGGCTTCGGGTCGCTGACCATCTTCCTCCACGATCCGTTCTACGTCCAGATCAAGCCGACAGTGATCTACCTGCTGTTCGCCGCGGCGCTGCTGGTCGGCTACTGGAAAGGCCGGGCCCTGCTCAAGATCCTGCTCGAAGCGGCGTTCGAGGGCCTGAACGACGAAGGCTGGATGAAACTGTCGCGCAACTGGGGGGTGTTCTTCCTCTTCCTTGCCGGGCTCAACGAAACCCTGCGCCTGACGCTCGATTTCGGGAGCTGGCTGGCGACCAAGCTGTGGGTCTTCATGCCGCTCTCCTTCCTCTTCACGTTCTCGCAGATTCCGATGCTGCTGCGCCACGGGCTCGGCGACAAGGGCGAGGAAGAAGCGGAGCATCGCATCCCGCCGGGGTAAAACCTGCGCGAAAGGGTGTGACAAATCTGAACTGCCCCTTAATATCCCTCCCGCTTCCGGACCATACAAGTGGACGGGAAGTCGTAGGGGGAGTAAAAAATGGCAAAGCTTTTCGGTAACTTGCATCTCGTTCTGGTGGTGGGCCTGGTGCTCGCCATCGTTGTCATGATGGGTTTCAACCCGGACGTGCCGGTCGATCTCGGATCGGTCACGCGCTGGCTTCACTTGTACTTCGGCGTGCTGTGGATCGGCCTGCTCTATTACCTGAACTTCGTCCAGGTACCGAACATGCCGTCGATCCCGGACGACCAGAAACCGGCGATCACCAAGGTCATCGCACCCAAGGTCCTGTTCTTCTTCCGCTGGGCCGCGGCCTTGACCGTGCTCACCGGCCTCATCATCGCCTTCGTCACCAAGGATTACGGGCACCGCGCGCTCGCTTTCCAGGGTGCCAATGCCCAGGAAAACCTGATCGGCATCGGCATGTGGATGGCCCTGATCATGGCATTCAACGTCTGGTTCATCATCTGGCCGGCGCAGAAGAAGATCCTCGGCATCGTCGAGGCCACTGCCGAGCAGAAGGCCGCCGCCGGGCCGCGCGCACTGATCGCCAGCCGTCTCAACACGCTGCTGTCGATCCCGATGATGTACTGCATGGTCAGCGCCAATCTCGGCTGACCTGTCCATCCATCGAAAACGGAAAGAGGGCGCCTCCGGAAACGGCGGCGCCCTTTTCATGTGGACGTCCCCTGCCGTTGCTGGAGAGGTTGACGCGAAACGGCATGAAAGTACGCGCCCCATTCCGGGCCCGGCACTCACGGCCACCGCCCCGGCGGGATATGGCGCAAAGCCCGATCGTACGATGCCAGCAGCCGCAACAGCGCGGTATTGCTTGGCTTGCGCACTGTCCCGGCAAAGCGTCCCGCGAACATGCGCACGCAGACTGGGCCATCGTAGGCCAGCACCGGCAGTTCGCCGGGTGTGACCTTCCGGTGCAGCGCCATCTTGCCGCCCTTGCCCGCCGCGCGCCCACGGATCGCCAGCACGGCATCCCACGCGGCGGTGAAGCTTTCCGCGCCCGGTTTGCGCCGCAAGCGGTAGGCCGTCTCGCGCGAGCACCCTACC
>JAQVEQ010000154.1 GCA_028697875.1 Novosphingobium sp.
TTGCGATCCTGCCCAAGGCGCCGGAGCGCTATGGCCGGGCGAAATATGCCGATCTGGCGTTGAAGCGGCGCAATTTCGTGCTCGACCAGATGGTCAGCAACGAATTTATCACCCGGCAGCAGGCGGAAGAGGCGAAGGCCAAGCCGCTCGACGTGATCCCGCGCCGCGCCACGCACAAGACGGTCGACGCAGGCTATTTCCTCGAGGAAGTGCGCCGCCAACTGATCGCGCGTTATGGCGAAAAGGCCGAAGACGGTCCTCATAGCGTCTACGCGGGTGGTCTGTGGGTACGGACTTCGCTCGACCCGCAATTGCAGACTGCCGCCCGCAATGCCTTGCGCGCCGGGTTGCTGCGGTTCCACGGCGGGCGCGGCTGGACCGGCCCCGTGGCGAGGATCGACCTCGATGCTGGCAACTGGCAGGGGCAGCTCATCAGTTCCTACCTCGGGATCAGCTACAAGGACTGGCGCGTCGGTGTGGTGACCGGCCGTGGCGGCGATTCCGCGCGGATCGGTTTTACCGACGGCAAGGAATATCCGCTGACCGGCGTGCCCGATGCGCTGCGCACCGGCGATGTCGTCGTCGCTTCGCCCGAAGGCAATGGCTACAAGCTGCGGACAATCCCCGAGATCTCGGGCGGCTTCGTCGCCGAAGACCCCCATACCGGACGAATCCTTGCCATGCAGGGGGGCTTCGACTCCCGCCTGGGGGCGTTCAACCGGGCAACGCAGGCACTGCGCCAGCCGGGGTCCACTATCAAGCCGTTCGTCTATGCGACCGGGCTCGACTTCGGCCTGACCCCGGCCTCGATGGTGATGGACGGGCCGTTTTGCGTCTACCAGGGGGCGAAACTGGGCGAAAAATGCTTTCGTAACTTCGGCGGCGGCGGCAGTGGCGAACATACGATGCGTTGGGGCCTCGAACAGTCGCGCAACCTCATGACCGTCCATATCGCCAACGATGCGGGGATGGAAAACGTTATCCGTACATTCCACAGGGTCGGGATCGGCGATTACAAGCCGTACCTGTCCTTCGCGCTGGGCGCGGGCGAAACCACGGTGGAAAGGATGGTCAATGCCTATGCCGCGCTGGCCAACGAAGGGCGGCAATTCCAGCCGACCCTGATCGACTACGTCCAGGACCGCGACGGCAAGGTGATCTGGCGGGCGGACGCGCGCAAATGCACGGGCTGCAATATGGGCGAGTGGGACGGCAAACCGATGCCGCGCTTCACGGAACGCGGCAAGCAGGTGCTCGACCCGCGCACGGCCTACCAGGTGATCCATATGCTCGAAGGCGTGGTCCAGCGCGGCACTGCCGTGGTTCTGCGCGACTTGAACCTGCCCCTGTTCGGCAAGACGGGCACGACTTCCGGCCCTACCGACGTGTGGTTCGTCGGCGGCTCGCCGGATATCGTGGCGGGGGTCTACATGGGCTACGACAAGCCGCGCAGTCTCGGCGGCTACGCCCAGGGCGGCCGTCATGCCGCGCCGATTTTCAAGCAGTTCGTGCAGGAAACCCGCAATCGCTGGAGCGATGAGCCTTTCCCTGCTCCGGCCGGGGTCCGCATGGTCCGCATCGACCGGCGCACGGGCAAGCGCGTCTTCGACGGCTGGCCGAGCGACGATCCCAAGGCGGCGATCATCTGGGAAGCGTTCAAGCCCGATACGGAGCCGCGGCGCAGCACGAGGCAGGATGAAATCGATGCCATGCGGCAGGAGATTCTCGACCTCTTGCGTCGCGGGCGCGAAGCGGAAGCGCAGCGCAGGGCAGGCGGAAGTGGCGAACAGCCGGGTAATTTCGCCGAGGAGCAAGGCGGGGTTTACTAGGGACGGATATGTCCCGAGCGTCTGGACAGACGGCGAGGGAATGACCATGTTGGCCGCATGAAACGCTTGCTTGCCGCCGCTTTCGCATTTTCCGCCCTCGCAACCCCGGCCTTTGCGGCTCTGCCTGTCGGGGCCAAGGCGCCTGAATTTTCGACCCAAGGGGCGCTGGCGGGCAAGGACTTCGCCTTCGATCTCGAGCGGGCGCTGGCCGCTGGGCCGGTGGTGCTCTATTTCTATCCCAAGGCGTTCACTCAGGGATGCACGCTGGAGGCACATGCCTTTGCCGAGGCAATGCCGGATTTTCGCGCCGCAGGCGCGCGAGTCATCGGTCTCTCGGCCGACGATCTGCCGACCTTGCGGAAATTCTCGACCGAGGAATGCCGGGATGCCTTTCCGGTCGCTATCGCCAGCCCAGCCGTAATCAAGGCCTACGACGTCGCCTTGGTCCGGGGCGGGAAGGGCACCGGGCTGACCGACCGCACGTCATATGTCGTCGGGCGGGATGGCCGGATTGTCATGGTCCATTCTGCCATGGACTGGCGCGAACATGTCAAACTGGCGCTGGCGGCGGTAAAAGCGCTGCAGGCCAAATAGGCGCTTGCATCGCTGCACCGGGGTGGGCAGGGGCGTCTATTCCACCTACTTTCGCAAATCCCGCGCGTCGGCTAAGCGGGCCCCGCAGATTACGGAGTTAAAGACCCATGCGTGCCGAAGGGCAGGCCTACATTGATCGTATCGAAGCCGCGCTGGCGCTGGTGCGCCGGTCGCTCGACTGGGAGCGCGCGCTGCGCCGGCTCGACGAACTGAATGCGCGGGTCGAGGACCCGACCCTGTGGGACGATCCCAAGCAGGCCGAAGCGATCATGCGTGAACGCCGCCGTCTCGAAGCGGCGATCGGCACGGTAAACGAGATCGGCCAGGAAATGGCCGACGCCATCGAATTCGTCGAAATGGGCGAGGCCGAGGGCGACGATGCGATCGCCGACGAAGGCATTACGACGCTGGAGCAGCTTGCCCAGCGCGCCGATGCCGACAAGGTCCAGGCGCTGCTCTCGGGCGAGGCGGATGCCAACGACACCTATCTCGAAATCCATGCCGGTGCTGGCGGTACAGAGAGCCAGGACTGGGCCGAAATGCTTCAGCGCATGTATACGCGCTGGGCCGAACGGCGCGGCTACAAGGTCGAACTAGTCGATTATCACGCCGGCGAACAGGCGGGGATCAAGTCCGCCACGCTGTTGATCAAGGGCGAGAACGCCTATGGCTACGCCAAGACGGAAAGCGGTGTGCACCGCCTCGTCCGTATCAGCCCCTACGACAGTTCGGCCCGGCGGCATACCAGCTTCAGTTCGGTCTGGGTCTACCCGGTGATCGACGACGATATCGACATCGAAGTGAACCCGGCCGATCTCAAAATCGATACCTATCGCGCTTCGGGCGCTGGGGGGCAGCACGTCAACACGACCGATTCCGCAGTGCGTATCACGCACATTCCCAGCGGGATTATCGCCGCCAGCCAGATCGACCGTTCGCAGCACAAGAACCGCGAAATCGCGATGAACATGCTCAAGGCGCGCCTGTTCGAAGAGGAAATGCGCAAGCGCGAAGAGGCTGCAAGTGCCGAGCATGCTTCCAAGAGCGATATCGGCTGGGGGCACCAGATCCGCTCCTACGTCCTGCAGCCTTACCAGATGGTCAAGGACCTGCGCACAGGGGTGACTTCGACCAGCCCGGGCGACGTGCTCGACGGCGATCTCGACGGGTTCATGGCCGCCGCTCTTTCTCAGCGCGTGACCGGAGAGAAGGTCGAGGTCGAGGACGTCGAGTGAGAAACGCGCGCGCCTTTTGCGCCGTGGCCCTGCTTTTCCTGGCGGCGTGTCAGCCGGGCGGGGAAGACGGTGACCGGCCCGAAACGGCGCGCGATTTCCCCCGGGCGGATCGCCCCGTCTCCCAGGCCGCGGGCAACAGCATCAGTTCGGAGCAGGCGCGTGATGACCGGCGCGAAGCGCGGACAGTGATGGACCTCGCGCAGATCAGGCACGGTATGAGCGTGGCCGATATCGGGGCGGGCGAAGGGTATTACACTGTGCGTCTCGCCGAACGGGTCGGGCGGCGCGGGCGCGTGCTGGCGCAGGATATCGATCCCGGCGCACTCAAGAAACTGGGCGCGCGGGTCGAACGCGAGCGGCTGGACAACGTCTCGATCAAGCTCGGCGCGCCGGACGATCCGCGCTTGCCCGAAGGCAGCTTCGACCGGGTCTTCCTCGTTCACATGTATCACGAGGTTGCCGAACCTTACGCGTTCCTCTGGCGTTTGCGTCCGGCACTGCGCGGGGGCGGGCAGGTAATCGTGGTCGATGTAGACCGGCCGACGGACGAGCACGGGATCAATCCGCACCTCCTATTCTGCGAGTTCGCAAGTGTGGGCTTTCGCCTCGTCGAATTTGTTCGTAAGCCGGAACTGGCCGGGTATTATGCGCAGTTCGAAGTCGAGGGTGAACGGCCGGCCCCGCAGGATATCAGGCCGTGCCGCCAGTCTGGCGGAACGAACAAGGGTACAGCCGCCTGACGCGGCTCGTTTGGTTAGGAAAGAGAATGTCATTCAAGGGGTTGCAGCCTATCCTCTATCGCGGTCGCGAAGTCTGGCCGCTGGTTGAAGGCGGCAAGGGCGTTGCGGCGACCAACCACGCCAGTTCGGGTGCCTGGGCGGCGGCCGGGGGGATCGGCACGGTCAGCGCCGTCAATGCCGACAGCTACGATGCCGAAGGCAAGATCATCCCCCAGATCTACGAGCAGCTGACGCGCCGCGAACGCCATGAGCAACTGATCCGCTATGCGATCGACGGCGGGGTGGAGCAGGTGAAGCGTGCCTACGACATCGCCGGCGGCAAGGGCGCGATCAACATCAACGTGCTGTGGGAAATGGGCGGGGCGCAGGCCGTGCTCGAAGGCATCCTGGAAAAGACACGCGGGCTTGTGACCGGCGTGACCTGCGGTGCGGGCATGCCTTACAAGCTGGCGGAAATCGCGGCGCGTTTCGACGTGGCCTATCTGCCGATCATCAGTTCCGCCCGCGCTTTCCGCGCCTTGTGGAAGCGTTCGTACAGCAAGGTGGCCGAACTGATGGCCGCCGTGGTTTACGAGGATCCCTGGCTGGCGGGCGGGCACAACGGCCTGTCCAATGCCGAAGATCCGACGAAGCCGGAAGATCCCTATCCGCGGGTCAAGGCGCTGCGCGATACGATGCGGGCCGAAGGCATTGCCGACGAAGTCCCGATCGTGATGGCCGGCGGTGTGTGGTTCCTGCGCGAATGGAACGACTGGATCGACAATCCTGAACTCGGCTCGATCGCGTTCCAGTTTGGCACGCGTCCGCTGCTGACGAAGGAAAGCCCGATCCCGCAGGGCTGGAAGGACCGGTTGCGTACGCTGGAACCGGGCGACGTCCTGCTGCACCGGTTTTCGCCTACCGGCTTCTACAGCTCGGCGGTGCGCAATCCTTTCCTGCGCAGTCTCGAAGCGCGCAGCGAACGGCAGATCCCCTATTCGCGCGTCGAAGCGGGCGAGCATACGGTCCAACTTGACGTGGGCGTGAAAGGCAAGAATTTCTGGGTCGCCCCGGCGGACCTGCAGCGCGCACGCGGATGGGTTGCGGAAGGTTTTACCGAAGCCCTGCGGACGCCCGACGACACGGTCGTCTTCGTCACGCCGCAAGAGCGGGAGACGATCCGCGAGGACCAGGCCGCCTGCATGGGGTGCCTGTCGCATTGCGGCTTCTCGTCATGGAAGGACCATGACGATTACACCACCGGCCGCCTCGCCGATCCGCGCAGTTTCTGTATCCAGAAGACCCTGCAGGACATCGCGCATGGCGACGACGTGGAGCAGAACCTGATGTTCGCGGGCCACGTGGCCTACCGCTTCAAGCAGGACCCGTTCTATTCGAACAACTTCACTCCGACAGTGAAGGAACTGGTCGACCGGATCCTGACGGGGGATTGAGGAAAGGCAGGCCCCGCAAGGCCTGCCGTCTTCCCCGTATTCCTATTCGGTAGTCTTGCCGTCGAAATGTTCGTGGTCGGCATTGGCCTCGGCGCAGGTCGCGTGCAGCGTGCCGTCGATGTGCTCGGGCGGGCCGTAGATCGTGTAGAGCTTGAGCGGCGCGCTGCCCGTGCATATGACGTTGTGGTTCGCCCCCTGGGGAACGATGATCCCATCGTCGTCCGAAACTTTGTGCACCACGCCGTCGATCAGGATTTCGCCTTCGCCTTCCTCGATGCGGAAGAACTGGTCGCGATCGTCGTGGACTTCCTCGCCGATCTCCTCGCCCGGCTGGATGGTCATCAGCACGAGCTGAATGTTGTGCCCGGTATAGAGCACCTGACGGAAATTCGTATTCTCGAGCGTCAGCTTCTCGATATTGTCGACGAACCCTTTCATTCCGGCTGCTCCTTTTTCATCGCGGATACAGGGACCTTACAGCGCGTCCGTTCGCGCACAAGTGCGTAGCGCGGGTTTTCGGGCCGGCGGAACACGCGCTCCGCCGGCCTCGAGGATCAGTCGAACTCCCAGGCCCGTTCGCCATGACTGGCGATGTCGAGCCCGTCGCGTTCCTCGTCTTCCCTGACGCGCATCGGCATGAACAGCGAGACGCCCAGCGCTATGATCGCTGTGGCCACCGCCGACCACAAGGCGACGACCGCGACGCCCAGCGCTTGTCCGCCGAACTGGCTGGCCATGGACATGCCGTCGGCATAGCCGGTGCCGCCGAGGTTGCCCGAAAGGAAGAAACCGAGCAGCAGCGAGCCGAGCATCCCGCCCACGCCGTGGACGGCGAAGACGTCGAGCGAATCGTCGATGTGGAGCTTCTGCTTCACCAGCTGGATCGCGCCGTAACAGACGGTTGCCGAAGCGATGCCGAACAGGATGGCCGCGCCCGGTGAAATGAAGCCTGCCGCCGGCGTTACTGCCGCAAGGCCCGCGATCGCGCCCATGGCGAAGCCGACGCTGGTCGGCTTGCCGACCGCGAAACGCTCCACCAGCACCCAGAAGAGGGCCGCGGCGCTGGCGGCGGCATGGGTGTTGAGAATCGCGGCGGAAGCATCGTC
>JAQVEQ010000155.1 GCA_028697875.1 Novosphingobium sp.
GATTCGCTCGCGAAGAAGTCGCTCGGCCATACCGTGTCGGGCGCGAACGTGATGGTCCGGGACGTGGGGCATATCCAGCACCAGCTCGGCCAGGCGATCGTGGAACTGGAACTGGCTGAACGCGCAGTGCGCGGAACCGCCGACCTTCTGGCGGCAGGCGAAGATGCGAACTGGAGCGCGGCTGAGCGCCCTGCACGGATTTCGATCGCGAAGATCGCCGCGACCGAGGCCGCCGTGCGGGTTTCCGATATCGCCATGCGCCTGACCGGCGGCGGAGCGATCCGGCGCGGTGGACCGCTGGAGCGCGCGTTCCGCGACGCGCGCGCCGGCATCTACCACCCACTTTCCGGAGATGCCGTTTACGAATTGCTTGGGAAATCGCAACTCGGCGTACTTGGCTAAGGTCGCTGTCCGGCACCGGCACGTAAGCGCCGGTGCCGGCCCCTGGGCTCGCCCTCTTCCCGGCGAAGGTAATTATTTCATGACTGCTGCATCGCCCTTCATTCTCGGCATAGGCGGAACGGTCTCTCCTGGGGGATCAACCGAGCAGGCCCTTGCCATGGCTCTCGCAACGGCCGAACAACTGGGTGCGCGGACGCTGTTGTTCGACGGCGCGGACCTGGGCCGACTACCACACTACCTCAGCCCTGGCGCCATGGATGTTCCGGAGGCGAGAACGCTGGTTGACGCGGTGCGGCGCGCCGACGGCGTGATCATCGCCAGTCCGGGATATCACGGGTCGATTTCCGGCCTGGTCAAGAACGCGATCGATTATGTCGAAGAAACCGCGAAAGATACCCGTGCCTATCTGGACGGTGTTCCGGTCGGTTTGATCGCTACCGCCTATGGCTGGCAGGCAACAGGGTCTACCCTCGCTGCGCTTCGCTCGATCACCCACGCCCTGCGGGGATGGCCGACGCCGCTTGGCGCGGCTGTCAACAGTTCCGGAGGCCTGTTCAGGGATGGCAGATGCACGGACGCGGCCGTTTGCGATCAACTCGCTTTGGTCGGGCGCCAAGTATATGATTTCGCGCGGCTCCGCACGGCTAGCGGCGGCGGGGAACCCGCACCATAGCCTGATTGTAGCACATTTATCGGCTGGTCGGAGAGGCGCTTTGAGAGATTTGCTCTTTCATGGAGACGCCCCCAAATCGCACGCATACGCCACATCAGATCGCACAATAATACACTTTCGTCATTGTCCTTTGATTGTAATGTTTTCAAGCGCCACTGAATATTCTATGAAGGGCGCAGGCAGATATCGAGGACGTAGATGACGGCGCAAACGGCCACCCGGCAGAAGAGGAAGGATGATGCGGTAGCCGAGCCGGCATATGGCCCGCCGCTCCCGTTGGTCGGCGAGTTGCTGAACTTCTTCTATCCGATCCACTATCGGATCGGCATGGACCTCGAAACGGTGATGTGTCAGGGGCGCATCTCTCGCAAGCAGGCGGCGATCCTGTGGCTCATTCATTCGCGCGCGGATGCAGCCGGTTGGGTGCGGCGCAAGGATATCGAAACTCGCCTCGCCACTTGGTTCGAGATGAGCAATTCAAACGTATCGAAGCTGTTGCGCGAATTGTCCAAGCCGCCCCTCTCTCTCGTTTCGCAAATCGAGAATCCTGATTCGGGGCGTGAGAAAGTCGTCAGACTGACAAAGGCCGGCGAGAAGTTCGTCGACGGAATGGTCAAGGCGTCGGTCGACTATCTGGCGGGCCAGTTATCGCATCTAACCACGGATGAATTGCGCTGGGGCGTCGATTTCTTTGCCTTATCGTTCCGCAATTCAGCCCGTGAAGCGCGCCTCAACGGCGCAATCCCGCACCTTGCGTGCCCGCCAGGCGAGATCGAAGGCGCCAACGAGCGGTCGCATCCGCCAGCACGCTAAATTCAGCGTCATTCTCTTTTCATCGCGGCCTTCGCATGAGGGCCGCGTTTGCATGCCCATTTGCCGCAGTTCTGAATAGTGTCGTAATAGAATACTTGCCATAATGCACATTCCTGCTAGGAGACGATTCATAGCCTGATCAATGGCGGAAGAGGATGCATGCGGCATGGCGGAAAGCGATCAATCCGAGGCGTGGACATATCGGCTCAATACCGAGCGTCAGGAGATTCTCGACCAGGCCGACCGTTACGCGCGCGCCGAACTCTATCCGCTTGCCGAGCGGATGGATGGCGAGGAATGGTGGCCGGTCGATATTATGAAGCGGCTTGGCCATGCCGGCTATCTCGGCATTACGACTCCGGCGCAGTTCGGCGGGCTTGAGTCGGACATTTTCACCGCTGGACTTGTCGCGCAAGCCTTCGCACGATGGAACCATGCCCTCGCGCTCAGCTGGGTCGTTCACGAAAATCTTTGCCTCAACAACATCTATGCCAATGCTGACGACGAGCAGCGTACGCGCTTCCTGCCAAGGCTGTGCTCGGGCGAATGGACCGGTGCGCTTGGGCTGACGGAACCCGGTGCCGGTTCGGACGCGCTCGGTTCGATGCGCGCCACCGCGCGCCGGGATGGCGACGACTATGTGCTCAACGGCACCAAGATCTTCATCACCAACGGCCCGGTCGCTGACGTGGTGCTGGTCTATGCCAAGACCGATCCGGCGGCGGGAGCCAAGGGAATCTCGGCCTTCGTCGTCGAAACGGATCGGCCGGGTTTCCATGTTGCCCAGAAGCTCGAGAAAATGGGCTGGCGTGGCAGCCAGACCGGTGAGCTGGTATTCGACGAATGCCGCGTACCGGCCGCCAATCTGCTGCGAGAGGAGAATAGCGGCGTCCGGGTCGTCATGAGCGGCCTCGATCTCGAACGCGCGATGATCTCGCCCCTGTGCCTGGGCATTTGCGAACGGGCGCTCGAATTGTCGGTCGATTATGCCAAGACCCGCGTACAGTTCGGCAAGGCCATTGGCGAGTTTCAGATGGTGCAGTCGCGCCTCGCCGATATGTATGTCGCCGTCCAGACGCTGCGCGGCTTCTGCTATCAGGTTCTCTCGCGCTGCTCCGAACTGGGGCATGGCGAGGGCGGACGCGGCGAGATTCACGCCCTGACGGCCGCCTCGGTCCTCTACGCCGCCAACACCATGAACCAGGTGCTGGACAATGCGGTCCAAGTGCATGGCGGCACCGGCTATATCTGGGAGTCGGAGATCAACCGGCTCTTCCGCGCCACCAAGCTCATGGAGATCGGCGCGGGAACCACAGAGGTCCGCAAGCTCATCATCGCCGGCGAACTGCTCAAATGAGCGCGCGTACTGTCGATGATCTTCGGCTGGACGATGCTCCGCTGGCGCTTGCGTCCGGCCTGCTCGACGGGCGCACGGCCATCGTGTCGGGCGGGGGCAGCGGGATCGGCAAAGCGGCGGCATGGGTGCTGGCGCGTCTCGGTGCAAGGGTTGCGATTTGCGGGCGCAACCCCGAACGGCTCGAAGCGGTGCAATCCGCCTTCGACGCGCGTGGTTGGCCCATCCTCGCCCACCCCTGCGATATTCGCGACGAGGCCGGGATAGAACGGCTGCTGGACGCCGTAGCGGCGCGTTTCGGCTTGCCGGATATCCTCATCAACAATGCCGGCGGCCAGTTCGCGCAAGGCGCGTCGCAGATCGCGCCCAAGGGCTGGCGGGCCGTCATAGAAACCAATCTGACGGGGTGCTGGCTGATGATGCAGGCCGTGGCCCGGCGATGGATCGACGGAGGCAGGGGCGGTGTCATCGTCAATGTCACGGCCGCCAACGGCCGCGGCATGCCGGGCATCGCGCACAGCGCCGCCGCGCGCGCCGGCGTCGAGAATGTGACCCGCACCGCCGCGGTCGAATGGGCGCCCCATGGCATCCGCATCAACTGCCTCGCGCCCGGTCTTGTCGATAGCGGCGGCCTCTCTGTCTATCCGGAAGCCGCACGCGCCGCCTTCGCCCGCGCCAATCCCCAGCGCGCGACCGGCGATCCCTGGGACATCGCCCAGATCATCGCGTTTCTCGCCAGCGACACCACGCGATTCCTCACCGGCACGACCATCACGGCCGATGGCGGCGGCGCCCTGTGGGGCGACCTCTGGACGATCGAGCGTCCGGTCTATTTCTCCGACTCCTTTCAGAAAGCAGAAATCCATGTCGCTTGACCCGCAATGTCTCTCGGGCCGCAATGCCATCGTCGTCGGGGCGTCGAGCGGTATCAACCTGGGCGTCGCCCATCGGCTGGGTTCGTTGGGCGCGCGCCTGGCGATCGTCAGCCGCTCCGAGGATCGCATCGCCGCAGCGGCCGACACGCTGCGCGCCGATGGCGTGGACGTCACGCATCATGCCGGTGATGTCCGCGAGCCTGCCGCCCTGCAGGCGATCATGGAAGAGGTGGCGAATGCCAAGGGGCCGATCGATATCGTTCTCTCGGGCGCGGCGGGCAACTTCTTCGTGCCGGCGGCCAAGATGTCGCCCAACGCTTTCAAGACGATCGTCGACATCGACCTGATCGGCACATTCAACGTGCTTTCGGCCGCCTATCCGCATCTCAGGCGTCCCGGCGCCGTCCTCGTTAACATCACGGCGCCCCAGGCCCAGCGCGCCATGCCCATGCAGGCCCATGCCTGCGCGGCCAAGGCGGGCATCGACATGCTGACCCGTTGCCTGGCGCTCGAATGGGGCGCGGAAGGGATCAGGGTCAACGCTGTCTCCCCCGGCCCGATCGCGGACACCGAGGGGCTGGCGCGGCTCGCGACCGATGCGGACCTCGCCGAACGCATTCGCGGCGCGCTCGCGCTCCCCCGGTTCGGCCAACGTATCGACATCGGCAATGCGGTGGCCTGGCTGTGCAGCGAGGCGGCCAGCTTCGTGACCGGAACCACCATCGACTGTGACGGCGGCATGCGCCTCGGCAACCTCTACGCGCCTGAATGAAGCGCGCAAACCATCAAGGAGCAAACCCATGGATATCGGCAACAAGGTAGCGATCGTCACCGGCGGCGGCTCGGGCCTCGGCGAAGCGACGGCGATCAGGCTTGCGGAGGGCGGCGCCAGGGTCGCGGTCGTGGATCTCAACGCCGATGCGGCGAACGCGGTCGCGGAGAAGATCGGCGGCAAGGCGTTCGCCATCGACATTGCGGATGCACAGGCAGGCGAGAAGGCGGTCGCGCAGATCGTTGCCGAACTCGGCACGCCGCGTATCCTCGTCAACTGCGCGGGCGTCGGCACGCCGATGAAGATTCTTGGCAAGGACGGTCCGCTGGCGCTTTCGGCCTTCGAGAAGGTCGTACGCATCAACCTGATCGGCACCTTCAACATGCTGCGCCTCGTCGCCGACGCGATCGCGCGTGATCAGGAGCCGGGTGACGGCAAGCAGACCCAGGGCGTCATCATCAACACCGCCTCGGTCGCCGCCTTCGATGGACAGATCGGCCAGCCCGCTTATTCTTCCTCCAAGGCCGGTGTCGTCGGCCTGGCGCTTCCCGCCGCGCGCGAACTTGCGCGTTACGGCATCCGGGTGCTGACCATCGCGCCGGGCATTTTCCTGACGCCGATGCTCAAGATCCTGCCCGATGAGGCGCTGGAATCGCTCGGCCGCTCGGTTCCCTTCCCGCCGCGCCTCGGCGAGCCGGAGGAGTTCGCCAAGCTCGCGCTCCACATGATCGACAATGACATGCTGAACGGCGAGGTCGTCCGTATCGACGGATCGATCCGCATGGCCGCGAAGTAAGTTCCATGTCCAAGGTCATCATCAGTTGCGCGATCACGGGGTCGATCCACACACCTTCGATGTCGCCCCATCTGCCGGTGACGGCCGCCGAGATCGCGCAAAGCGCGCTGGAGGCGGCCGAAGCGGGTGCCGCGATCGTCCATCTGCACGCCCGCGATCCCGAAACCGGCAAACCCGTTCACACGCCGGAGGATTTCGAGCCGTTCCTCAAGGTCATCAAGCAGGGCAGCGATGTCGTGGTGAATATCACCACGGGAGCCTCGCCCTATATGCCGGTGGACTATCGGGTGAAGCCGGCGGAAGTGTGGAAGCCCGAAGTCGCCAGCCTCAACATGGGGTCGATGAACTTCGGTCTGTTCCCGATGCTCAAGAAGGATCGGACATGGAAGCACGCCTGGGAGCCGGAAATGCTCGAGGCCAGCCATGACCTCGTCTTCCGCAACAGCTTCCAGGACATTCGCTACGCGCTCGACACGCTGAACGCCACTGGCACGCGCTACGAATTCGAGTGCTACGACACCAGCCACCTGCATAATCTCCACTATTTCTGGACCGAGGGGCTGGTTCAGGCGCCTCTGTTCATCCAGACCTGCTTCGGCCTCCTGGGCGGCATCGGCGCGCACCCGGAAGAAGTGCTGCACATGAAGCGCACCGCCGACCGGCTGTTTGGCGACAACTACCGCTGGTCGGTGCTGGGCGCCGGGCGCAGCCAGATGCAGGTCGCGGCGCAGGCCGCCGCCATGGGCGGTCATGTCCGCGTCGGGCTGGAGGATAATCTCTGGCTCGACAGGGGCGTCCTCGCGCCCTCCAACGCCGCGCAGGTCATCCGCGCCCGCCAGATCCTCGAAGG
>JAQVEQ010000156.1 GCA_028697875.1 Novosphingobium sp.
TCTATTGCCTCGGGCTGTGCAGCGTGGGGCCGAACGCGCGAGTGGGCGACCGGCTCCATGCGCGGCTGGACGAGGCGGCGCTGGTCGAACTGGTGGAACGCGCATGACCGTGGTGCGCATTTCCGACGATGCCCTGGCGCGGGCCTGCGGGGCGGACGCAGTGGCCGCCGCGTTCGAAGCGGCGGGCTGCACTGTCGAGCGGGTGTCGAGCTGGGGGATGCACTGGCTCGAACCGCTGGTGGAGGTCGATGGGCAGGGCTTCGGCCCGGCGACGGCGGACGATGTCGCGGCCATTCTCGACGGAACAAGCGCCAAGGCGATCGGCCGTATCGAAGGCCATCCCTTCATCGCCGGGCAGCAGCGGCTGACTTTTGCCCGGGCCGGCCGGACGCGGCCGCTCAGTCTTGAGGATTATGCGGCGACCGGCGGCTGGCAGGGATTGGAACGCGCACGTGCGATCGGCCCGGCCAAGGTGATCGAGGAAGTGATCGCCTCGGGCCTGCGCGGGCGCGGCGGGGCGGGCTTTCCCGCCGGGATCAAGTGGCGCACTGTCGCCGACGCTGCCGGTACGCGCAAATATATCGTCTGCAACGCGGACGAGGGTGACAGCGGCACGTTCGCCGACCGCATGCTGATGGAAGGCGATCCCTTCCAACTGATCGAAGGCATGGCGATTGCCGCGCATGCCGTCGGGGCGGCGCACGGCTATATCTATGTCCGCAGCGAATACCCGGACGCGATCCGCAAGCTGGAGGCAGCGATCGGCCTGGCTGCCGGGATCGTCGCGCCGTTCCAGGTGGAAGTGCGTCTTGGCGCCGGGGCCTATGTCTGCGGGGAAGAAACCTCGCTGCTCAACAGTATCGAGGGCCGGCGCGGCGAAGTGCGGGCCAAGCCGCCGCTGCCGGCGCTCGAAGGGCTGTTCGGCTGCCCGACCGTGGTCAACAACGTGCTGACGCTGACGGCCATTCCCCATATCTTGGCCGAAGGCGGGGCGGAGGAATATGCGCGCCTCGGTATCGACCGGTCGCGCGGCACCAAGCCGATCCAGCTGGCCGGGAACATCAAATATGGCGGGCTGTACGAAACCGCCTTCGGCATCACGCTGAACGAACTCGTGTACGACATTGGCGGGGGCACCGCGTCCGGCCGCCCGGTCAAGGCGGTGCAGGTCGGCGGGCCGCTCGGTGCCTACATCCCCCCGGACCGGTTCGGGTTGCCGTTCGATTACGAGGCCTATGCCGCTGCCGATGCGCTGATCGGGCACGGCGGGGTCACGGTGTTCGACGACACGGTGGACATGGCTGCCATGGCCCGTTTCGCTTTCGAATTCTGTGCGGCGGAAAGCTGCGGCAAGTGCACGCCGTGTCGGATCGGCGCGGTGCGCGGGGCGGAGATCGTCGACCGCATCCGTGCCGGGGGCCGTGCGCGCGACAGCGTGGAAAGTGTCAGGCAGATGCACAACGCGGCCAAGACCGGCCGCAACCGTGGCGAGCAACTCGCGCTCCTGGCCGATCTGTGCGATACCATGAAATATGGCTCGCTCTGCGCACTGGGCGGCTTCACCCCCTACCCGGTGATGAGCGCGCTCACGCATTGGCCCGACGATTTCGGTCATGAAGCAGCGGAGCCGGAGACTGCCGATGGGTTATGAACGGCAAGAGGATTTCGGCACGCCCGAGGTCCGCTCGGACGAGACCGTCACGCTGACGGTCGACGGGCGCAGCGTGACCGTGGCGCAAGGCACCAGCGTGATGCGCGCGGCCGCCGAATGCGGCGGGCAGATCCCCAAACTCTGTGCGACCGACTGCCTCCAGAGCTTCGGTTCGTGCCGCATGTGCCTGGTCGAGATCGAGGGGATGCGCGGCACCCCGGCGAGCTGTACCACCCCGGTGGCGCAAGGCATGGTCGTCCATACCCAGACCGAGCGGCTGGCAAAGCTGCGCCGGGGGGTGATGGAACTCTATATTTCCGACCACCCGCTCGATTGCCTGACCTGCAGCGCCAACAACGATTGCGAATTGCAGGACACGGCGGCGCAGGTGGGCTTGCGCGACGTGCGCTTTGGCTATGACGGGGAAAGCCATCTCGGCCAGAGCGTCGACCTGTCGAACCCCTATTTCCTTTTCGCGCCGGACAAGTGCATCGCCTGCTCGCGCTGCGTGCGCGCCTGTGACGAAGTGCAGGGCACGCTGGCGCTCACTATCGAAGGGCGCGGCTGGAATTCGAAAGTCAGCGCGGGCCAGGCGGCGGACACTTTCCTGTCCAGCGAATGCGTGTCCTGCGGTGCCTGCGTGCAGGCCTGCCCGACCAGCGCGCTGATGGAAAAGTCGGTCAAGCAGCTGGGCAAGCCGGAACGCTCGGTCGTCACCACTTGCGCCTATTGCGGCGTCGGTTGCACGTTCCGCGCGGAGATGCGCGGGGAACAGCTCGTCCGCATGGTGCCGTGGAAGCAGGGCAAGGCCAACCACGGGCATTCCTGCGTCAAGGGGCGCTTCGCCTGGGGCTATGCCAGGCACAAGGACCGGATCACCACGCCGATGATCCGCGAGTCCATCGACCAGCCGTGGTGCGAAGTCTCGTGGGACGAGGCGCTGGCCTTTGCCGCCGGACGGTTGCAGGCGATCAAGGCGCGGCACGGCGCGCGGGCGCTGGGCGGCATCACGTCCAGCCGCTGCACCAACGAGGAGACGTTCCTCGTCCAGAAGCTGGTGCGCGGCGGGTTCGGCAGCAACAATGTCGATACTTGCGCGCGGGTGTGCCATTCGCCGACCGGCTACGGTCTCAAGACCACGTTCGGCACCAGCGCGGGGACGCAGGATTTCGACAGCGTGATGGACGCGGACGTGATTCTGGTGATCGGCGCCAACCCCACCGATGCGCATCCGGTGTTCGGCAGCCGGATGAAGCAGCGGATCAGGTCCAAGAACGGGAAACCGGGTGCGAAGCTGATCGTGATCGATCCGCGCCGGATCGACCTCGTGCGCAGCCCGCATGTCGCGGCGGCGCATCACCTGGCCTTGCAGCCGGGCACCAATGTCGCGGTGCTGACCGCCATGGCCCACGTGATCGTGACCGAAGGGCTGGCGGACGAGGCTTTCGTCCGCGAACGGTGCGACTGGGACGAATACCGCGACTGGGCCTGTTTCGTGGCGGACGAACGGCACAGTCCCGAATTCCTCGAACCCGTGACCAAGGTCCCGGCAGGGGAATTGCGCGCGGCCGCGCGGCTCTATGCCACCGGCGGCAACGGCGCGATCTATTACGGCCTCGGGGTGACCGAACATTCGCAAGGGTCGTCGACCGTCATGGCGATTGCCAACCTCGCCATGGCGACCGGCAATATCGGCCGCCCCGGCGTGGGCGTGAACCCGCTGCGCGGGCAGAACAACGTGCAGGGCAGTTGCGACATGGGCAGCTTCCCGCACGAACTGGCGGGCTATCGCCACATTTCCGACGAGGGCGTCAGGGCGCAGTTCGAAGCCGACTGGGGCGTCGCGCTCGATCCCGAACCGGGCCTGCGCATCAACAACATGCTCGATGCCGCCGTCGATGGCAGCTTCAAGGCGATCTACATCCAGGGGGAGGACATCCTGCAGTCCGATCCCAACACGCACCATGTCGCGGCGGGGCTGGCGGCGATGGACTGTGTGATCGTCCACGACCTGTTTCTCAACGAAACCGCCAATTACGCCCACGTCTTCCTGCCGGGCAGCACGTTCCTCGAAAAGGACGGCACGTTCACCAATGCCGAACGGCGTATCCAGCCGGTGCGCAAGGTGATGGAACCGGCCAACGGTCCGGATGGCCGGGGGCTCGCGGACTGGGAAGTGACGCAGGCGCTCGCCAATGCGATGGGGCTGGGCTGGAACTACGCCCACCCGAGCGAGATTCTGGCCGAGATCGCGCGGCTGACCCCCAGCTTCGCCGGGGTGACGTGGGAACGGCTGTGCGCCGAAGGCTCCTTGCAATGGCCGGTGAACGAGGCCCATCCGGACGGTTCGCCGATCATGCACGTCGACGGGTTCGTGCGGGGCAAGGGCAAGTTCGTCGTCACCGAATACGTGCCGACCGACGAGAAGACGGGGCCGCGCTTCCCGCTGCTGCTGACCACGGGCCGCATCCTCAGCCAGTACAATGTCGGCGCGCAGACCCGGCGCACGGCCAACAGCGCTTGGCATCCGGAGGACCTGCTGGAAATCCATCCGGCCGATGCCGGGAACCGCGGGCTGAACGACGGCGGCTGGGCCCGGCTTGCCAGCCGCACGGGCGAGACGACGCTGCGCGTGAAAGTGACCGACCGGGTTGCGCCGGGCGTGGTCTACACCACGTTCCACCACCCTGCGACGCAGGCCAATGTCGTGACGACCGACTATTCCGACTGGGCGACCAATTGCCCGGAATACAAGGTGACAGCAGTGCAGGTCATGCCGTCGAACGGGCCGTCCGAATGGCAGGAAGACTATGCCGAACTGACCGCCCGTTCGCGCCGGATCGCGCATGACGGCGACGTCGAGGCAGCGGAATAATGGAAGGGGCCAAGCTGCGCCGCATGGCCGACCAGATCGCCGCCAACTTCGCCGCGCTGGGCGAGGCGCAGGCGATCGCCCAGACCGCCGAGCATATCCGCCTGTTCTGGGACCCGCGCATGAAGGCGCAGATCGCGGCGGGGGATCTCTCCGCCCTTTCCCCTATCGCGCGGGCGGCGGTCGAACGGCTCTCGGCCTGACGGTGTGAGCGGGTGATGGCCAACCCCACCGAAATTTCCCGCGATGGATCGCGCCGCGAAGTGCAGCGGCAGTGGGTGCCCGAAGCGCCCGTGGCGCTCGAGTTCAATGGGCTGTCCTATGCGGTGATGATGGCGACGCCAGCCGATCTCGAAGACTTCGCGCTGGGCTTCGCCCTGACCGAAGGGCTTGCGAAGCAGGCGGGCGACTGCACCGGCATGGCGGTGGCCGAAGTGGAGAAGGGCTGGATCGTGCGCAGCACGCTGGCCGGGCTCGGGGTCGAACAGTTGACCGACCGGGTGCGGACACGCGTGGCCGAATCGAGCTGCGGGTTGTGCGGGATCGAAAATCTCGAAGCGGTGGCGCGGCCCCTGCCGCCGGTTGCGGCGCACGAGCCGGTCGCGGCGGAGGCGGTGTTCCGCGCGCTGGACGAACTGCGCGGCCACCAGCCGCTGGGGCAGGCGACCGGTGCGGCGCACGTGGCCGCCTTCGCCACGCGCCAAGGGGCGATCCTGTATGCACGGGAGGATGTCGGACGGCACAACGCGCTGGACAAGCTGGTCGGTGCGCTGGCCCGGGCCAGGCAGGACGCGGGCGACGGGTTCATCCTGTCGAGCGCGCGCTGCTCCTACGAGATCGTCGAGAAGGCCGTGCGCGCCGGGGCCACGGGTCTCGCCACCGTTTCCCTGCCGACCAGCCTTGCCGCCGCGCGCGCCGGCGCAGCGGGGCTGACGCTCTATTCGCTGGCGCGCGGCGACAGCGTGCTGCTGGTCAATTCAGGATAGGGACGCGGGAACCGCCGGCAGCATCCCGGCCTTGTCCAGGGCCTCGCACAACTGGAGCACTGCATCGTGCAACGCGGCGCTGTTTTCTTCCCCGACCAGCAGGAACAGCGTGGTTTCCAACGCAAGGGCATGCGGCCCGCGCGACTGGGACAGAATGGCGAGCAGCAGCGCCTCGCCTTCCTCGAGACTGGTGTAGCAGAACGGGGCAAAGGGCAGGTCCTGCCGCGAATGGCAGCCGACCAGGGCCATCATGCGGTGGAACGGGGCAAGTGCCGGCATCAGCCCGCGCGGGGCCAGCGCCTTGCCGAGGGCCGCAACGGGGCAACTGCGCGCTTCCATCGCGCTGACCCATTTGCGCATGGCCCAGACGAGGACCTTGCCGCCTTCGTCGAGGGAAGTGATCGGGCGGTCGAGATAGGCATACATCGGCTTGGGGCTCCGCGAATCGTCTCTGGGCGGAAGTTAAACACTAATGCGAATTAATCGCAAGAAAGAATGTGGGCGCGTCCCGTCCCGCAATCGGGCTTGCCGCTATTCCCGCCGTCCTCCATCTGTTATCGGGCCGGTGCGCCCTTGCCGGGGGCGCCAGGAGTGGAAGCGGAAAGGACGATCATGGGCGAAGTGCTGACGACGCGGGCTGCGGGCAATGTGGGAATCGTGGAAATCGATTCACCGCCAGTGAACGCACTTTCCACCGCCGTGCGCGCCGCCGTGATCGAAGGCTTGCGCATCCACGACGAAGACCCCGCCATTGCCGCCATCGTCCTGCTGTGCGCCGGGCGCACGTTCTGCGCCGGGGCGGACATCGCCGAATTCGACGACCTGCCGATCAAGCAGCCCGATTTCGATGCGCTGATGGCGGCGGCGGAAAGCTCGGCCAAGCCCGTGGTCGCCGCGATCCACGGCACGGCGCTGGG
>JAQVEQ010000157.1 GCA_028697875.1 Novosphingobium sp.
CGAAGGGCTGACGCGCGGCGGGCGCATCACCATCGTCGACCACGCGATCCGCGTCATGGCCAACCGCCTGCGCATCGAAGACCTGGTGAAGCGCCACCCGGAAATTCTCGAAATCGAAATCGACCGTCCGCTGATTATCGCCGGGCTGCCGCGTTCGGGAACCACGCACCTCGTCAACTGGCTGTCGCGTGACGAACGGCTCCACTCGTTGACCTTGTGGGAGTCGGAAGAGCCGGTGCCGTCGGCCCCGCCCCCCCCGCCCGGCCAACCCGACCCGCGCGAACAGCGCAGCGCCGAGTTCTGGGGCCATTTCGAAGCCATGCTGCCGCACATGGCGGCAATGCACGGGATGGATGCCGCATCGATCCATGAAGACAACGAACTGCTCTACATGGACCTCAACTGCTACAGCTGGGAATTCCAGTGCCGCTTGCCGCGCTGGACCGACTACTACTTCGCGCACGACCGCACCGGCAGCTACCTCTACGAGAAGAAAGTGCTGCAGGTCCTGAGCTGGTACCGGGAAAAAGCCGGCAAGGGCGGACGGCGCTGGATCCTCAAGTCGCCGCAGCACATGGAAAACCTCGCGCCGCTCAAGGCCGCGTTCCCCGATGCCAAGCTGGTCATCACTCACCGCGACCCGGTGGCGGTGATCCGCTCGCTGACCACCATGCTCGCCTATTCCGACCGCATCCGCCGCGACCCGGTGGACCCGCCGGCGCTGGCCCGCCTGTGGAACGGCCGGATCGAACGCCTGCTGCGCGCCTGCCTCGAACAGCGCGACTGCTGGGGGGCGGACCAGTCGCTCGATGTGCTGTTCGACGAATACATGGGCGATCAGGAAGCCACCATGCGCCGCGTCTACAAGATGGCGGAACTGGACCTGACCCCCGAAGCCGAAAGCGCCCTGCTCGGCTACCTCAACGAAAACCCCCGGCACCAGCACGGCCGGGTGATCTACGACCTGGAAGGCGTGTTCGAAGTCGACGTGGATGCCCTGCGCGAGCGGTTCGGCTTCTACTACGAACGCTTTCCCGTCCGCTGGGAGAATTGACAATGGATGCCGGTGAAATCGAAGTGAAGGCGGGCGAAAGGCTCCTGTCGGGGCAGGCGTGGGAGGATTTCTGCGACACGCTGAAAGTCGCGGGCAAGATGATCGACGAGTTCGGCGACCAGCCGAGCGATCTCGACCGCGCCGAATGGTACCGTTTCCTCACCCGCCTCACCCGTTCCAGCTTCGAACGGCTGATCGAGAACGGCGAGCCGACCCGGCCGCGCCTGCGCGACATGGTCTGGCGCCAGTCGATCAATTTCCAGACGGTCGATCAGGACCACCTGATGTGCCAGTTCGACGAGGCGCGCGATTACCGCATTACCGGCACGCGCGGGACGATCCCCTATTTCGTCCTTGCCGTGCTGAGCGCCCCCGCGACACCCGAAGCCGGCGCGCGCGACTGGGCGCCGCAAGAGGTTGCCGGGCTGACGGAATTCGACCCCTCCAATCTCAAGACCCAGAACTTCCTCGGCAGCCAGCAGCTCGAAATCGCCGACGACGGCACGTTCGAGATCATCCTGTCGCAGAACGATCCGGGCCCCGGCAAGAACTGGCTGAAGCTGGAACCGGACACCAACTGCATTCTCATCCGCCTGGTGTGGAGCGACCGTGGCAAGGAAATCGCCCCGGGAATGACCATCGAACGGATGGACCACGCGGAACCCGTGCCGCTGACCCCCGCACTGATGGCCAGCGGCCTCGCCTGGTCGGGGCAGGCCGTGCTCGGTTATGCCGAACTGGTGCGCAACTGGTGGCAAGGCAACCAGGGCAACTTCTCGGCCAGGCTCAACCGGCTCGATTTCAGCCGCGCGCAGTATCTGTCCAACGGCGGGGTGCCCGACCGCCATGTCGCGTTCGGCGGCTGGCAGAAGGACCTCGACGAGGCGCTGGTGCTCGAATTCACGCCGCCCGAATGCGAATACTGGAACTTCCAGATCTGCAACATGTGGCAGGAAAACCTCGACACGTTCGAGGACGGCAACGGCTGGGTGAACAACTACCGCTTCAACGCCGAGCCGGACGGGCGCGTGCGCATCGTCATTTCCGAACGCGACCCCATCGCCAGCGGGGCAATCACCGGCAACTGGGTCAACAGCTTCGGCCACGACAAGGGCCAATGGGGCCTGCGCTTCGTCCGCACGGAAACGACCCCGCCGGTCAAGCTGTGGCGTCTGCCGCTGGCCGATCTGGAAAGCCGCGGCGCGGCGGCCCTCGCCCCGGCCGACGCGATCCACACCGGCCAGTTCGTGGATTGATTGCCATGGCGCTCGGTCCCGACGATATCGTCCTTTCCTCGCCGCCGTTCATCCACGTGCCGCTGCTCGACCGGCTCGCGCCGGCAAGCGGCGCGGGGTTCAAGGGCATGTCGGTCATGCCCGGCGACATCTGGGAACTGGAACAGCGGGGCATGCCACCCGGCGAAATCGCGCAACGTTTTGCCGACCACGGCCTGGCCATCTGCGAAGTCGACTGCACCGGCTGCTGGCTCCCGGCGCAGCAACGGCTCGACCCATCCAACGAAATGGGCAAGCTGCTCCGCTCGCTGACGCCCGAGCGGGTGATCGACACTGCCGCGCGGATCGGCGCGCCTTCGGTGACGGCGGTCGAGATGTGCAATGTCGCGGTCGACTTCGACCAAGCGGTCGAGGCCTTCGCCCGCATCTGCGACTATGCCGCCGAACGGGGGGTGAAAGTCCATATCGAGTTCCTGCCTTTCGGCGGCATCCCCGACCTCAGGAGCGCCTGGCGCATCGTCGAGGCGGCGGGCAGGCCCAACGGCGGGCTGACCGTGGACAGCTGGCACATGTTCCGCAGCGGCTCCACGCTCGATCAGCTTGCCGTCATTCCGGGCGAGCGCATCCATACGGTCCAGATCAACGACGCCCCGGCTAAAGCCAGCGCCGACCTGATGCACGAGACGATGAACGGCCGCCTCCTGCCCGGTGACGGATCGTTCGACCTCGCCGGCTTCATCCGCACGCTCGACGCCATCGGCAGCACTGCCCCGATCTCGGTCGAAGTGTTTTCGGACGATCTCGTCCGCCAACCCATCGCCGATGCCGCCCGGTCCTGGGCCGAAGCGGGCACGGCCATCCTCAAGCAAGCAAGGAACCCCCAATGAGCAATCAACACGGCAAGCCGATCGGCGCTGTCGTCGTCGGCACAGGCTTCGGCCTTTTCGCCCATACCCGCGCCCTGCGCGATGCAGGCTTCGAAGTGCGCGCCATCGTCGGCCGCAACCGCGAACGCACGGCCGAACGCGCCGCGCCGCTGGGCATCCCGGTCGCGACCGATAGCCTCGCCGAAGCGCTGAAGGACCCGGAAATCCAGCTCGTCACAGTGGCCACGCCGCCCCATGCCCATGCCCCCTTCGTGTTCGAAGCAGTGCAGGCCGGCCGCCACGTCGTGTGCGAAAAGCCCTTCGCCAAGGACCTCGCCGAAGCGCGCGCCATGCTGGATGCCGCGGAAAAGGCGGGCGTAATCCACATGCTGGGCGCCGAATTCCGTTTCGACAGCGCACAGGCGCTGCTGCGCCGGGTGGTGAAGGACGGGATGATCGGCGATCCGCTGATGTTCAGCCGCATCTACCAGCAGCCGGGCGGCGATCCGAACGAACCGCTGGCCGACTGGTGGACCGACGCCAAGCAGGGCGGCGGCTTCCTCGGCGCTTTCGGCACGCACATGATCGACCAGGTACGCTCCACCCTGGGCGAGATCGTGGCGGTCAGCGCGGTGCTGCGCAAGCTCACCACCGGGCGTCCGCACATGACCTCCGACGACTATTACAACATCCAGTTCGAGACGGAGAGCGGCTGTCAGGGCGTGATCGAAGCGGCCATGGAGTTTCGCGGCCCCTTCGTGATGGCCTGCAAGGTGGCGGGGACCAAGGGCGGGGCCTGGATCCAGTCCGGTGCGGCCTTCGGCGACCCGGAGGAAGTGTGGGTGCAGGACGGCGACGGCGCGCGCCAGATCCCGATGCCGGACGAACTCAAGAACCCGCCGCCAACCCCCTTCCCGGTCACGGACCTGATCCAGACCGAAATGGACCGCTGGCACACGCAGGGCTTCGACGTCGCCCCCTATGCCAAGCTGTTCGGCCAGATGAAGGCCAGGATCGAGGGGCGCGAACCGCCGCTGCCGGAGCCGCCGGGCGATTTCCGCGACGCGGCGGCCGGACAGGCCGTGCTCGACGCCGCGCGGCGTTCCGCCGCCGAACGCCGCTGGGTGGAGGTTGAAAAGGTATGAGCAGCGTAACTTACGACTTTTCCGACGCGCATGTGCTGGTCACGGGTGGAACCAGCGGGATCGGCGCGGCGACCGCCGCCGCCTATCGCGCCGCCGGGGCCCATGTGACCATCACCGGCACGCGCGGCGATGCCGCCGACTACGACGAGGACCTGTCGGGCTACCGCTACATGCAGATGGATGCGGAAGACGGCGCGAGCATCGACGCGGTCGCCGCCGCGCTGCCGCGCCTCGATATCCTGGTCAACAATGCCGGCATGGCCCTGCCCAGCATGGGGCTCGACGAATACGAGCCGGAAATCTTCAACCGCGCGGTCAACATGCTGCTGATGGGGCCATTCCGCATGGCGCGCCGCTGCGTCGACATGATCGCGGACAGCAAGCTGGCAGTCGGCGGTTCGATCATCGGGGTCGGTTCGATGAGTTCGTTCTTCGGCATCCCGATCGTGCCCGGCTACGGCGCGGCCAAGACCGGGATCGTCGGGCTGACCCGCACGCTGGCAGTGGAATGGGGCCCGCGCGGAATCCGCGTCAACGCGGTCGCCGCCGGGATCACCCGCAGCCGGATGACGGCGGGCACGTTCGCGGCGGAGGAATGGACCGCCCCCACTCTCGCCCGCACCCCGCTCGGCCGCCTGGGCGAGCCGCAGGACATCGCCCAGCCGATCCTGTTCCTGACCAGCCCCGGCGCGTCATGGATCACCGGCCAGACGCTGCCGATCGACGGCGGCTATACGGTGTCGGGCTGATGGACCTCGCCGCGCGTTACGGCGACTGGGCGCTGATCGCGGGCGGTTCGGAGGGCGTGGGCGAAAGCCTCGCCCGCCAGCTCGCGGCAGCAGGCATGAACCTCGTGCTGCTCGCCCGCAAGCCCGGGCCGCTGGAAGCTCTGGCGGCGGACATCCGCCAGGCCACCGGGCGCGAAGTGCGCACCGCCTCGGTCGATCTGTCCCGTCCCGACGCCCTGGCGCAGGCGCGCAAGCTGACCGACGACGTGGCCATCGGGGTGCTGGTGTTCATGGCCGGGGCCGGGCACCGGGTGGAAGATTTCCATGCCGTCCCGCTCGACGAATGGATGACGACGGTCGGCTGCAACGTCCACGGCCAGACCGCCTTCGCCCACCATTACGGCGAAGCGATGAAGCGGCGCGGCA
Source organism: Novosphingobium sp. (assembly GCA_028697875.1). Classification (GTDB taxonomy): domain Bacteria; phylum Pseudomonadota; class Alphaproteobacteria; order Sphingomonadales; family Sphingomonadaceae; genus Caenibius. The sequence goes on from JAQVEQ010000157.1 coordinate 5,455, forward strand.
AGGGGGCGATCATGCTGGTCGGATCGATGGCGGGGCTGGCGGGCAGCGCCAAACTGGCCGTCTACAGCGCGGCCAAGGCCTATAGCGCGACGCTGGCCGAAGCCTTGTGGTACGAGCTGAAGCCGCACGGTGTGGATGTCCTCGCCCTGACTCTCAGCGCGACCAAGACGCCCGCCATGGCACGCATGGGGCTCGACATGGACCACCCCGACTTCCCCGCCGCCGATCCGGACGATGTCGCCGCCGAAGCGCTCGCCCATCTGGCCGACGGGCCGGTCTGGTACGCCAGCGGCAATGCAGGGCGCGCGGCCTATGTCCGGGGCCTGCCGCGGCGCGATGCCGTGACCGAGATGTCGCAGGGCACGGCCAGCATTTCGCACAAGGATTGAGGGGCAGGCTCCCGGGGCATTGCGACCAGCCCGTTGCCCCGCCGCGCCCTTGAGAGGCAACCCGTTGTCAGGTACAAGTAAGTGAACGCTCAAGACTCGCGCCGCGAGTCCGACCGAGCGTCGCCAACACCACCCGGCACGAGACCGGGGGCCTGGAAGGAGAGAGACCCGATGAGCCTTGTGATCGACATCGATGCCCATTTCGAACCCGGCGCGGAATGGCTGGCCAATTATCCCGATCTTGCCGCGCGCCTGCCTCAGCTCGACGGCGGGGCACTGGCGGTCAAAGTGATCTGCGGCGACCTCGTCGCCTCGATTCCGGAAGACCGCCGCCCGCCGATGGAAGAGCTGACCCCGCCCGGCCTGCTGACCCTGTTCGCGCAGGAGAAGGAAGGCGAAAAGGCACGGCGCAAGGAGTTCGAAGGCAGGAACCAGATGGAAGTCGCCAACACCAAGGCGCGCCTCAAGTGGATGGACGAACAGGGGATCGACATCCAGAACGTGATCTGCCTGTCGGGCATTACC
>JAQVEQ010000158.1 GCA_028697875.1 Novosphingobium sp.
CGGGCTTATCGAACGCCGTCAGGACGCCAAGGACAGGCGCCTCGCGATCATCGTGCCGACACCGGCCGGACTGAAGCAGGCGAAGACCATCGACGAATCCCGCAAGGCAATGATGCGTTCCGTCCACAGCCATTTCGCGCCGGAACGGCTCGCCCTGCTGGCGGACCTGCTGGAGGAATATATCGCCGCCGTGAACGCCGAAGGGCTGGCGATGATCGAGAAGGCGACGGGGAAGCCCTAAGCGCCGGGTTTCCCGTAATTCGGGTGGCCGATGTCGTCCATCAGGTCCACGTGGCGCGGCAACCAGCCCAACTCGGTCCGGCTGCGCGGGGCGCGGCTGCGGCTGCAAACCCCCATGCCGATCAGCGTATAGAACTTGCCCCAGCGTTCGACCGCCTCGTCGAAAGCGAGGCTGCGCACCGGAACGCCGGCATCGGCGGCCACCGCGTGGGCAATGCTGCGGTTGTTCTCTTCGCCGGCAACGGCATGATACAACGCACCGCCCACGCCCCGTTCCAGCGCCAGGCGGAACAGTTCGGCCAGGTCTTCGACATGGACGTGGGAATAGAGGTTCAGCCCCCGGCTGAGATAGCCGACTTCGCCATGGTCCCAGGCGTCCTTGTAGAAGCGGGCGATATGGCCGCATCCGCCATTGCCCCAGATCATCGACGGTCGCACCACCATCGCGCGCGATCCGCCGGTCCAGCCCGCCGCCATGACGAGGTTTTCCGTCACACAGCGGAAACCGATGTATTTGGACGGAACGAAGTGATCGTATTCGGTGAAGGTGTCCTCGCTCCACTCGCCATCGGTGCGCTGCGACAGGATGCCGGTGCCACTGGTAAAGACGAGGCTCTTGTTGCCCCCGGCAAGGCAGCCGGTCAGGGCGGAAAGGAAATCGAATTCGTCCTGCATGTCGAGCTGGGCGGCATAGACGACGGCATCGTGCTCCGCCGCCGCCTCGATCAGGGGGGCAGGATCGGACAAGTCGCCGCGCAAGGGCACGCCGCCTGCCGCTTCCACCTTGGCGTCGCCCGCTGCCGAGCGCGAGACGCCGCTCACCCGCATCCCGGCCGAAGCCAGGCAACGCGTCACGTGCGAGCCAAGATAACCGGTCGCTCCGAATACAAGGACGTCCACTTTCCGTTCTCCCATAGAGGTCGCGGTCTTCAAGACCCAGGGCCGTAACCGGTGCCACAGATCGCCGCCTGCTTCCACGTTACCGGAAATGAAACACCCGCCGATTGACCCGGCGCGTGCGCTGGCTGACGCCTAGGCTGGGGAGGAAGGAGCGGTCGCTGTTCCTTCGACGCATAAAACGGCAAGACAGGATGCCCATGGACGACATGACAGCACACGTCAGGACGATTGGCGGAGACATGGCCGGTACAATACGCAGCGCGGGCAATGCCAAGCGCACGCTCATGCTGGTCATGCTGACGACGATCTATGCGCTCAACTATCTCGACCGGCAGATCGTCCTGATCCTGCAGGAACCGATCAAGCACGAATTCGCCTTGCAGGACTGGCAGCTCGGCCTCCTGACGGGCGGCTCCATCAGCCTGTTTTACACCGCCATGGGCATTCCCATCGCGCGCGTGGTCGATCGCGGCATCCACCGCGTGCGGATGATTGCCGTGATTACCGTGCTGTGGAGTGTGCTGACCGCGGTTGGCGGTGTCACTCGCAACTATCTCCAGCTGTTCGTCGCGCGGATGGGGGTGGGGATGGCCGAATCCGGCTACACCCCTGCCGCTCACTCGCTGCTGTCCGATCTCTATCCGGCCCAGCGCCGCCCTGCCGCGATGGGCACTTTCGCCACCGGCGTGCCGATCGGGATGATGCTCGGCCTCGCGGTCGGGGGCTATATCGCGCAGCATTATGGCTGGCGCACGGCACTGCTGATCGTCGGCCTGCCGGGCGTATTCGTCGCGTTCGGCTTCCTGCTGTTCGCGCGTGAGCCGGTACGGGGCGAATCCGAAATCGGCGCCGCGCCCGTCGTTATCGGCAAGGTCGGCTTCCGCGAGGCCGTTTCGGAACTCTGGCATCGTCCGGCCTTCGTTCATGTCGTGCTTGCCAGTGCCGCGGCCAGCTTCGCCCAGATGGGCGTCATGGCCTGGCTGCCGTCCTATCTGGTCCGGGTCCATCACATGTCGCTGACCGAGGTCGGGCTGGGGCTGGGCGTGCTGACCGGCGTGGCGGGCCTGTTCGGAACATGGTTCGGCGGCTGGCTGGCGTCGAAGCTCGGTGTGCGGGGCATGCACGCCATGCTGTGGGCCCCGATCGCCGGCCTGACGCTGAGCATTCCGCTCAACATCCTGGCCTTCATGGCCAGCGATGGGCAGACCATGCTGTGGCTGCTGGTCCCGCCGATGCTGATGGTGGCATTCTGGACGGCCCCGTCGATCGCGGTGACGCAAAGCCTCGCGCCGGTGGCGACGCGGGCGACTGCCAGCGCCGTCTATGTCGTGGGCTGCAATGTCATCGGCGTGGCGATGGGGCCGATCTTCGCCGGGGTGCTCAGCGACCTGTTCAATTCGATGACCGGCAGCGAAGAGCAGGGCCTGCGCCTCTCGCTGATCTGCCTTTCGCTGCTGATGAGCTGGAGCGTGATCCACTGGGTGATCGCGGCCCGTTACCTGATGCGCGAGAAATAGGCCCCGTGACCGACGGGTTCCGGGGCCTTTCGCGGTCTAGCCGGTCACGTCCCATTCCAGCGGCAGAGACTTCAACATCATCGTGGCCCCCGCCTGGTTTTCGATGGTTGCACCCTCTGCAATGCGCAGGTTGGGCATGCGCGGGAGGAGTTCTTCCAGCATGACGGTGAGCTGCGTGCGCGCGAGATAGGCCCCGATGCACAAGTGCGGCCCGGCGCCGAAGCCGAGATGCTTTACCCGGCGGCGCCCGGCCCGTTCGAAATCGACTTCCAGCGGGTTGTCCCAGCGGTCGGCGTCGAGCCCCGCGATGGGCGTCCCCGCGCAGACGACATCGCCCTCCTTCATCGTGACGCCGTGGAAGACCTGATCCTTCGCGGCGGCCCGGCCGATGAAGGAAATGCCGAAACGGCGCAGCATTTCTTCCAGCGCCACCGGTATCCGTTCCGGATGGTCCAGCAGGTATTGGCGATGGGAAGGGCTCTCCGCCAAGAAACGCATGATGTGCGTCATCTGCGAAGTGATCGTATCGAGGCCGCCTGAAAACAGCATCAGCGTCATGGAACGCAGATCGTCGAATTCGGGCTTCTTGCCGTCAACCTTCATTCGCACCAGTGCCTGGAACATGGCGCCGCGGTTCTTTTCGGGATCGGCCAGCTGTTCCGTCAGCCAGTCGGTCACCCAGGCATAGGCTTCGGTGAAGCCCTTGTTGGTTTCCTCCAGGTTGCGGCCGCGGAAGATGCCCTTGATCCACGAAAGGCACTGGTCGCGCAGGGCGAGGTCCGCGCCCATCAGCTTCAGGAAGATGTCGATCGGCAGCTTGTAGGCGAATTCCGAGACGAATTCGCATCGCCCCGGTTCGAACTCATCGAACAGCTGGAGCGTGAAATCCCGCGTATCGGGATGGATCGTCGCCAGCGCGCGCGGCGAAAACAGGTTGTTCGCCATCGCCTTGCGATAGGCGGTGTGACGTGGCGGATCGAAGTTGTTCGGTATCAGGACGACCGTGTCGTCGCGCTTGGGGATAGCCAGGGAAGTGGCTGTGAAGCGTTCGTGGTCGGTGAACACTTCCTCGATGGCCTCGGATGGGCGCACGATCCAGTAGCCGCCCAGATCGGGCGAAAAGAAGATGTCCGGCGCGTCTTTCAGGCTGGCGATATAGCCATAGGGATCCTGACGAATCCGTTCGTCGTTGCGAAAATCGAAACGAACCACGCGCTCTGCCGGCACGTGATCGGGTATGACTGCTTCCGTAGTCACGAGTTCTCTCCCAAATGTTCTTTTGTTCGGCTGCTACGCCTTGTCGCAAGGGTGCACGCGGGAGAGTGAGTAACCAGAAAAATCCGCTCTTGCGGATCGGCTTGCGGCCGAAAACGAATGTTCTGTCCGTTTGGACCCGTCCGTTTCAGCAATGCCCCTGTACGGCTTGCGCGGCCGAGGCCTCGTAGAGCCGTTCGCGGTGGCGCATGACGGCCGCCTGCATCGCCGACGCCATCCGCTTTATGTCGCCTTCCGATTCGAACAGCTTTTCGCTCACGATGCCGACCGCATGCGGCGAAACGGCATTGGGCAGTTGCAGCGGGACCGCGATCGAATCCAGCACGATGTCGTTGCGCCGGCAAAGGGCGAAACCCTTCGCCCGGATCTGCGCGATCCGGTCCACGAGATATTTCATCAGCGAAGGACCGCTGGGGCCGAGCCCGAGTTGCTGCGCGCGGGTGACCAGCTTGATGATCTCGACATTCGAATGCTGGGCAAGGATCGCCGCCGCGAAATTGGTGGCCGGCTGCCACCGGTCCTTGTCGTAAAGGATCACTTCGGTGGGGAAGTCTATCTCGTCGTCGGGCGTCACCCAGCGGCCGCGCATCTCGGCCACGTTCTCGACCCAGCAATCGTTCTGGAAAGTGACGTAGACGGTGGCCCCGGTCTCTTTCTTGATCTCGCTCAGCAATTCGCCGATGTAATTGCCGCCGAAGAAATTGCGTTCGATGCTGCGGCCGGTGGCAACCAGCTTGTAGGACGGGACGTAACGCTTCGTCTCGCGGTTGAAGGTGAGATACCCCATCGTGGCGAGCGTGCGCAGGATTTCATCCGCGCTCGAATTCGGGATGCCCAATGCTTCGCTGATATCGATAGTCCGCGCCGGAGCGTCGTACCGGGTGAAATAGTGCACGATATCCAGCGCGCGAAGACAGGACTTCACGCCACTCTGGTTGACGGATCGTGCGCCGCCGTGATCGAACTTCGGCCGTTTCTGAGCCACGAAACCACTCCATCTCCCCGGCCGCCGATTCTCTTGCCAGCGCGCGACAGGCTTATCCTTCGCTACTCCTCAAGCGTCATATGATAACTTATGCGGGAAAGCGCATCAAGTAATGAAACCTTCGGATTTCCGCGGCTCAGTCGCGGCCGGAAAGTCATTCCGGGCATCCGGAATTCAACCGGTTGCGACTTGCCTGTGCCTTGTGCGACACGCGCACATGATGTTTGCAACACCGGTGCACGGCCAGTGCATCGAAGGAACAACGGGAGAGTACATGGTTGGCAAGCGGCTGGCGGACAAAGCCATTATCGTTATCGGATCCGGCACGGGCATCGGCGCGGCGACCTCGCGCCGCCTGGCGGAAGAGGGCGCGAAAGTGTGCCTGGCCGATATCAACCTCGCCGCCGCGCAAGCCGTCGCCGAGGATATCCGCGCCAAAGGGGGCGATGCCTTCGCGACATTGATCGATCTTGCCGACGAAAGCCTTGTCGCAACCGCGATCGACGGCGCGGCCGGACGGTTCGGCCGCCTGGACGGCGCCCATATCAACGCCGCCGACATGGCCACCTTGATGAAGGATACCGATATCCTCGACGAACCGATGGCCGTGTTCGACCGGACATGGCAGGTCAACTTGCGCGGCCACGTGCTATGCACCCGCGCGATCCTGCCGCACCTGCTGCAAGGCGGGGGCGGGGCCATCGTCTACACCAGCTCCGGTGCGGCCGTCTGGGGCGAACCGGTCCGCCCGGCCTATGCCATCGCCAAGAGCGGGATGAACGCACTGATGCGCCATGTCGCCGCCGCCTGGGGCAAGCGGGGAATCACGGCCAATTGCGTGGCGCCGGGCCTGACGATCACCGAAACCATGAAGGAACGGCGGGGCGACACCAACAACGACTTCCAGGACGCCATGCTGGAAATGACGCCGAACGTGCGGCTGGGCCGGCCGGAAGACATCGCCGGCATGGTCGCCATGCTGCTGTCGGAAGACGGCCGCTGGATCAACGGCCAGACCTACAATGTCGATGGCGGCGTGATCAAAACCTGAGTGCGGGACCTAGACGTCCCAGCCATGGAAAACGACCGGCGGCGTGAGCCCGAAATCCGCGTTAGCCGTGTCGTTGCCAACAAGCACGCCCCACGCCTTGCCCGAAACGTCGCCGGCGTCCTGCCACCCCCCTGGCGAGAGGGCTTCGACCTTGCCGGACTGGAATCCGGGAATCAGGAGAAGGGACTTGTCGGCGGCCTTCTCGTCGGCATGGATGAACAGCGCGAGGCGCTTGTCCCTGCCGGAAGCTGCGAAGAAGTCTTCGTAGCTTTTCCTGAACGCGGGCCATTCAGCCAGCGTCATCGTCTTGGTGCGATAATCGGCCATCTGCAAATCATACCACACGGGCGGC
>JAQVEQ010000005.1 GCA_028697875.1 Novosphingobium sp.
GCCGGCCATCGACACTGGTTCGCGCGCCTGGCGCAGGGCCAAGGCGATCGCGCAGATTGCCGTCGACGGCAGCTGGGACAGCCCGGCCAAGGGCGCACTGTTCTTCCATGCGCGTTATGTCTCGCCGGGCTGGCGCCTGCAGCGGATCGCGCAGGTCAACAACCACGTCTTCTATCGCTGATTCGCGCGATGCACCGGTCTTGCCGCCGGTCGCGGGAAAGCCCCTCCCCAACCCCCGGGAGGGGCTTTCTTCGTTTCAGTTCCCGAGTTCGACCCAGATCGGGGCGTGGTCGCTGGCCTTTTCGCGCCCACGATAGGTCCGGTCGACACCGGCCGCGACCAGCCTGTCGGCGCATTCCGGCGACAGCAGCGCATGGTCGATGCGAAAACCGTGGTCGCGCTGCCACGCCCCGGCCTGGTAATCCCAGTAGGTCCACACACCGCCGCGCGGGTTGAGCCGGTCGATCGCGTCGGTCCAGCCGTCGTGCAGCAGCCGTGCATAGGCATCGCGCGATTCCGGCTGCATCAGGGCGTCGTCGGCCATGGCCTTGCGCGACCAGACGTCCTTGTCCTCTGGAATGACGTTGAAATCGCCCAGCACGATTGCCGGGACCTCTTCCGCCCAGATCGTGGCCATGCGGGCGCGCAGGCGCTCCATCCACGCCAGCTTGTAGTCGAATTTGGGGCCGGGCTGCGGATTGCCGTTGGGCAGGTAGATGCAGACGATCCGCACGCCGGCAACGTCCGCTTCCAGGTAGCGGGCCTGTTCGTCCCCGTCGTCGCCGGGAAGCCCGCGCCGAATCTCGGCCGGTTCCGTCTCACGCGCGAGGATCGCGACGCCGTTGAAACCCTTCTGCCCGTGCCAGATCGCCTTGTAGCCGGCAGCTTCGAAGGCATTGGCCGGGAAATTCTCGTCCTGGCACTTGATTTCCTGCAGACAGGCGACCGCCGGCCGGGTTTCCTCAAGCCACTCGATCACCCGCGGCAGGCGCGCCTTGACGCCGTTGATATTGAACGAGGCGATGCGCACCTGTGCGCTCAGATGCCGAAGCTGGAACCGCAGCCGCAGCCGGCGGTGGCATTGGGGTTTTCGACCCGGAAGGCCGCCCCGCCCAGCGATTCGACGAAATCGACCGTGCAGCCGGCCACCAGATCGAGACTGACGGGATCGACCAGCAGCTTGACGCCGCCGGTTTCGGCGACGGTGTCGTCATCCGCCGGTGCGTCGGCGAGATCGAACTTGTACTGAAAGCCCGAACAGCCCCCGCCTTCGACCGAAAGCCGCAAGAGGGCCGGCCTGGCCTGCTTCTGCGCGATCGCGGCCACGCGGGCGGCGGCGGCAGGGGTCAGGGTCAGGCTGCTCTCGGGTGACTGTGTTGCCATGTCCCCCGATGTAGGACGCCCGCCGCCCCACGGCAAGATGCGCGCCGTTTGGCAAGCTCGGCGGCAGTCAGGCCGTCTGGATATATTCGCGCATGGCCTCGGCTTCGGATTCGGCCAGTTCGACCCTGACTTTCACCAGGTCCCCAATTGAAATGAGGCCGATCATCCTGCGGCCTTCGACCACCGGGAGGTGGCGGATGCGCCGCCGGGTCATCAGGCTGAGAGCTTCCATCACGTCCGTATCGCGTTCCACCGTAATAGGGGGTGAAGTCATCACATCGCCGACCGTCCGCTCCAGCGCGGCCGCGCCTTCCTTGGCCACGCAATAGAGCAGGTCGCGTTCGGAGAAGATGCCGACCACTTCGCCGCCATCCATCACGGGAAGAGCCCCGATACGGTGTTCGGCCAGCAGACCTGCGGCTTTGGCGACACCATCCGCCGCGCTGCAGGTATGGACCGTGCCATCACGCTGTTCGAGAATCCGGGCGATCTTCACCGTATGCTCTCCCTTTCCGGTTGTTGTGAACCGATCATGCCACGAAGCAGGCCAATATGCCAGAAAGGCGCGCCGAACGCTCCAATCCGCATTTGCCTTGGCTGGCGCGGGAGTGCACAGGGGCGGCATGATTCCCCGCTCCCCTCTCGACGATCCGGAACAGGCCGCGCATGCCTGGGCCCGTTACCGGCGGCTGATGCGCTTCATGATGGGGGTCACCGTCGGGGTGATCGCCATTGCCCTGGCCCTGCTCTACAAGCACAACGGTTTCGTCTCGATCCACTTCTTCATCGCGACGGCGATCGGGATCGGGCTGACCATGCTGCTGATGTCGGCGCTGATGGGACTGGTCTTTCTGTCCAGCGGTACCGGCCACGACGAATCGATCCGCGATCCGCTGGACGATATTCCGGGACCGGATCGGGACTAGGTCCCGCCCCTAGGCTTGAGGCTCGGCCGGATAGAGACGGAAGTCTTCGACCGGTTTGCCGCCCACCAGATGTTCCTGGATAATGCGTTCCAACACCTCCTCGGTGCAGGAATGATACCAGACGCCGTCGGGCCAGACGACGGCGATGGGGCCCGCGGCGCAGATCCTCAGGCAATCGGCCTTGGTCCGGGCGATCCCGCCATCGCGGTCGAGCCCCAGTTCCTTCAGCCTCTTCTTCAGGTACTTCCAGGCGGACGCGCCGACCGCGTGGCTGCAGCATTCGCCCTTCTGCGCCTCCGCGCAAAGGAAGATATGGCGGCGGATGCCGTCGCCGCCATTGGTGGCGAGCGCTCTGCGCGCCTTTTCGATCTCGTGGGAAGCGGAACTCATGTCCGCATCATATAGGGTGCCATTCCCGCTCGAAAAGAGTCCGGGATGGGGCACGGGCTTTCGCCGTCGACCCAGACCATCACCGTATGGGCATAGGCGACCGGACGGCCTTGCTGGAAGGCAAGCTGCGCGATGCCGAAGCTCGAGCGGCCGACAGTGCTGCCTGCGGCAAAGATTTCCAGCGGATCGGGATAGAAGACCTGGCCGAGGTATTCGACTGCGGAACTGGCGGTCATGACGCGCCAGGCGAGATAGGACGCCCCGGCGGCGCAGGCCTGGTGGAAGCGCAGGCGGCCTTCTTCCAGGATGCTGGTCAGCGCGACATTGTTGACGTGGCGATTCGGATCGAGGTCACCGTAACGCGGCGGGACAAGACACGAGAAAGGGTAGCGCGCCGGATCGAGCAGCGCCGGGTCCGGCTTTGCCAAGGGAAAATCGCGCCTTTCGGTTCAGCCCTTCTTGCCGGCGATCCGCGCGATTTCGGCGGCGACCAGCTTTTCGACCATGGCGGGCAGGTTGTTATCCAGCCATTCGGCCAGCATCGGGCGCAGCATTTCGCGCGCCAGCCCTTCCAGCGAGGTTTCGCCCGAACGGACGATCTGCGGCGGAGCACCTGGCTTGGCCAGCATAGCGAGCGCGGCCAGCGATTCGCGCATGGAGGACTGCGCATCCTCAGTCACCAGCGGGGTTTCGTCGCTCTCGGCCTCTTCCTCGAGGAGGAGTTCCGCTTCGTCGGCGAGTTCGAGAATTTCCTCATGCGCCATTGCGCTGGCGGTGCGTTCCCGCGCGATACCGTCGCTTTCGCGCTTGCGGCGCTGTTGCGCGGCGCCGTCGCGATTGTCGCGGGCGATCACTTTCTTGATCGATTCGAGAATTTCCTCGACCGAAGGTTCGCTTTCGTGACGCATGAAATCCCACCCTGCCCCTATTTCGAAGAGGGAATGTCGCCGTCTTGCGCGGGTGTGTCAACGGTGCGCGTGGATTGGGCGACCGGATCGGGATCGAAGCTCCAGTCGAAAACCTTGCCCTGCACGCGCCGGTAATTGTCCTGCGGGTCGTAGAGCGGGCCGCCGGGATCGAGGCCGAGATCGCGCGCTTCGGCCTTGCCCATGGCCGCCAGCATGGTGAAACCGGCGACGTAGGCATTGCGCTGCGCCGTCACGAGCTGGACCCGGGCCTGCTGCAATTCCTGTTCGGCATTGAGAATGTCGAGAATGGTGCGGTTGCCGACCGTGTTTTCGGCCTGCACGCCTTCCAGGCTCAATTCGGCGGCAGCGACTGCGCTGCGGGTCGATTCGATGATCGACTGGGCGGCCTGCCAACTCGAATAGGCGGCCCGGACCTGGGCGATCACATCGCGTTCCATGGCGATTTCCTGCTCCAGGGCAGCCGATGCGCTGGCCTGCGCCTGACGTTCGAGCGCCGCGGGGCGGCCGCCCTGGAAGATCGGGATCGTGGCGCGCACGCCGGCAGTGGCGGATGTCGTGCGGTCGCTGCCCGACGTGGAATCGAGCCATCCGCTGCCGAGGGAATCGTTCAGGGTGCCGCTGGTGAACAGTTCGACCGTCGGTAGACGGGTGGATCCGGCCACTTCGATATCGTAGCCCGCCGCCTTTGCGCGCTCATGCGACGCGATCAGGTCAGGATTGCTTTCCAGCGCGGTCGCGACTGCCTCTTCCACGCTTGCGGGCAGGCCGGGCAGCGGCGGTGGCGGGGCGAGCTTGCCCGGCACATGGCCGACCAGCTGGATGTAGCGTTAGCGCGCGGCGACAAGATTTGCGCGGGCCGAACGGAGATCGCCCTTGGCCAGTTCCAGGCGCGAACTGGACTGCGCCACGTCGGTACGGGTGAGATTGCCGATTTCGAACCGGTCGGTGGTCGCCTGCAGGTTGACTTCCAGCGAGTTGACGAGGTGCGCATTGAGACCGACCACGGCCTCGCTCAGGACCACGTCCATGTATGCGGCGGTGACCTGGCTGAAGATCGCGGATTCGGTCGCGCGCAGATCCGCCTGCCCGGCCTTGACCCGGGTCTTCGCCGCCCGCACCGAATTGCGAACCGCACCGCCGGAATAGACCGGGACGCTCAGCGAGAGCGTGCCGCTCGCTTGCTGGTCGGGCGCGGGATAGTTGAGATTGGAATACGTATCGTCGAGGACTTCGCTGTAGCTTGCCTCGCCATGGACGGACGGCAGGCCGCTGGCCCGTTCGATCACGACGTTTTCGTCGGTTGCGCGCTGGCCCGCCCGTGCGGCCTGAAGGGTCGGGTTCGTGTTGTAAGCACTGGCCAGGGCTTCGCGCAGGGTATCGGCCTGCGCCGGGGTGGCGGTGAACGCCAGCAGCCCGGCCAATACGATTCGCGACGCTTTCGGAGCCATGATTAGAAGCTCCAGCCCTTGGGCTTGTCGAACGCGTGAAGGACCGGGATACCCATTTCGGTGAGCGGCAGCAGGGCCACTTCCCCGGCGGCCTTGCGGCCGGTGGCCAGCCGGGTCACGCCGCGTGCGACGAGGCCGGTAACGATCCGGCCATCGTCGGCCAAGCGCTTGGCAAGGCCAGCTGGCAATTCCTCGATCGCGCCGTCGATCAGCAGCAGCGTGAAATCGCCGCGTTTGCGGGTATTTTCGGTGCCGTCGGCGGGATCGGTCACTTCGACGGAGCCGGCCAGTTGCTTGACCAGGGCTGCCAGATACCCGCTGCCGCCATCGACGATCAGGACCTTGTCGTCCGGCTTGGGCGCAGCTTCGGCCAGCACGCGGCCATAGAACAGCGGGGCGGCGAGGAAGCGCCCTTCGCCAAGGGGTACGGCCCGGTCGATATAGGCATGCGCCTTCGCGTTTTCCGGTACGAAATTCTCGCGGGCCACCGTGTTCATCGCGGTCAGCACGAAATCCTCGTTGACGCCGCTGACGCGCAGCTGGCTGTCGATCATCGCGCGCCGCGCGGCAGCGAAACCTTCGGTCGGGCGCTCTTTCACCAAAGTCATTTATCGAACCCTTTTCCGCAGCTTGCCCCATATGGGCAAAGCCCGCACATTCGTAACCGCTTTAGGGGAGAGGTTCCCGCTCGCCAAGGGCTTTGACGTCGGGCTACCGGCGGGCCTATGGGGGCTGCAATTCCGCCTTATCGCTCAGCGATCCAGCAAGGAGCCCCCACGCCAATGGCCGACATGGTGACCATCCGCGAAGACGACGTGATCGACAGCGTCGCCGATGCCCTGCAGTACATCTCCTATTTCCACCCGATGGATTACATCCGCGCCCTGGGCGAAGCCTACAAGGCGGAACAGGGCCCCGCGGCGAAGGATGCGATCGCCCAGATCCTGACCAACAGCCGCATGTGCGCCGAAGGCCACCGGCCGATCTGCCAGGACACCGGCATCGTCAACGTCTTCGTCAAATGGGGCCAGGAATGCCGGCTGGATTCCAGGTTGAGCTTGCAGGACGTGGTCGATGAAGGCGTGCGCCGCGCCTATACCCTGCCGGAAAACAAGCTGCGCGCCTCGGTTCTCGCCGACCCGGCCTTCACGCGCCGCAACACGCGCGATAACACGCCTTGCGTCCTGTCGGTCGAAATGGTGCCGGGCCGCACGGTCTCGATCGACGTTGCGGCCAAGGGCGGCGGGAGCGAGAACAAGTCCAAGTTCAAGATGATGAACCCGTCGGACAACATCGTCGACTGGGTGCTCGAAATGCTGCCGCAGATGGGCGCCGGCTGGTGCCCGCCCGGCATGCTCGGCATCGGCATCGGCGGCACGGCGGAACATTGCGTCAAGCTGGCCAAGGAAGCGCTGATGGAGCCGATCGACATGGCCCAGCTGAAGCAGCGCGGGCCGCAGAACGACATCGAGGCCCTGCGGATCGAGATCTTCGACAAGGTCAATGCGCTGGGTATCGGTGCGCAGGGGCTGGGCGGGCTTTCGACCATCCTCGATGTCAAGATCAAGGACTGGCCGTGCCATGCCGCAGGCAAGCCGATCGCCATGATCCCCAACTGCGCGGCCACCCGCCACGCGCATTTCACGCTCGACGGATCGGGTCCGAGCTTCCTCGAACGGCCCAAGCTCGACGAATGGCCGGAAGTCCACTGGGCGCCGGATTCGAGTGCCAAGCGGGTCAATCTCGACACGCTGACGGCGGAAGAAGTGCGTAGCTGGAAGGCGGGCGACCGCCTGCTCCTGAATGGCAAGATGCTCACCGGGCGCGATGCCGCGCACAAGCGCATCCAGGACATGCTGGCGAATGGCGAGGAATTGCCGGTCAGCTTCAAGGACCGTGCGATCTACTATGTCGGCCCGGTCGACCCGGTGATGGGCGAAGTTGTCGGCCCGGCCGGGCCAACCACCGCGACCCGGATGGACAAGTTCACCGACATGATGCTCGAACTCGGGCTGCTGGCGATGATCGGCAAGGCCGAGCGCGGGCAGGGCGCGGTGCAGGAAATCGCCAAGCACAAGGTCGCCTATCTCATGGCGGTGGGCGGTGCGGCTTATCTCGTCGCCCGGGCGATTCGCGAAGCCAAGGTCATCGCGTTCGAGGATCTCGGCATGGAAGCGATCTACGAATTCACGGTCGAGGACATGCCGGTGACAGTCGCGGTCGACAGCGAGGGGACCAATGTCCACACGCTGGCCCCGCAGGTCTGGAAGAAGAAGATCGCCGACGAACACCTGCTGCCGGCAGGCTGATTCGGCGGTGTCCGCCCGCCGGTAATTGCCATTGGCAGACGGGCGGAAAAGGCGCAGGATCGCCCGCCATGGCGATCCTGCTCATTTTCCTGCTCGGCATCGGCAATTTCGCCATGCACAAGGCGGTGCTGGAAAGCGGTCATCCGTTGCTGGGGCAGATGCCGTGGTTCGTCCATATGCTGGGCGGGCGGGTCAGCATGATGACCGAATTTCTGGTATTGCTGGCCGCGATGCTGCTGGTCGCCAATGGCAGTCCGGGCTGGGGCGCCGCCTATCTCCTCTACAGCGGAGTCAACGCCGTCGCGACGTGGCTGATCGTCACCCGCCGCGTCTGACAGCGCATCGCGCAACGGCCGGGGCGCACGATTTTGCTTGCCCGCATGGCTGCCAAGCTGTTTTGCAGGCGGCATGGCCCAGCCGGTTACCCTGTTCCACGTCAGCGATATCCATTTCGGCGTCGAGGACCGCGAGGCGCATCGCTGGTTCGCGGATGCCGTCGCGCGGGAACGGCCGGACGCGGTCGTTTGTACCGGCGATATCACTCAACGCGCGACCAAGCGCCAATATGCGCAGGCAAACGAATGGCTTGCCGGGCTGGGCGTGCCGCTGACTGTCGAGCCGGGCAATCACGACATGCCCTACTACAACCTGGTCGAGCGGTTCCGCACGCCCTTCAAGCGCTTCGACGCACTGGCGAAGGCAGTCAATGCCGAGCTGGCATTCGCCGATCTCGCGATCGTTCCCCTGCGGACGACAGTGCGGGCGCAAAGGCGTTTTCCGTGGTCCGACGGGGTTGTGAAGAAGAAGGCGCTTGCCGCAACGCTGGCGGAGCTGGAGCGGATGGCGGATGACGGGCGCTACAAGATCGTCGCCTGCCATCACCCGCTGATGGCGGGGCCGCCGGGTTCGCCCCACAATCCGACGATCGGCGGGGACGAGGCCTTTGCCGCCCTTGCCCGCGCGGGGGCGGACGTGGTCCTGTCGGGCCATGTCCACGATGCCTTCGACCTGACGTTCGAAGTGGACGGGCGGCCGTTGCGCATGGTCGGCGCGGGCACGCTTTCCACGCGCCTGCGGGCGTCTCGTCCATCCTACAACGTCCTGCGCTACGATCGCGCGGCAGGGCTGGAAGTCGAACATCGCACCCTGCTGGACGGCTGAATCGCGCTGCGGGAAGCCGACCGGGGGCATTTGACCGTTATCAACGACTTGCGCGGCACCCCGGTTATGCGAGACTATTGCTGGGTTATCTAGCGAAAGGGGGTACCATGTTTCGCCTGATGTCGGTGCTGTTCTCGATCATTGGCACCACCCTCATGGGAATAGGGATCGTGGTCGTGCTGGTCATGGGGCTGGACACGTGGAAGCCGATCCTGCTGGCTGCAGTGGCGGGTTTCCTTGTGGCGATCCCGGTCAGCTGGTTCATCAGCCGCGCGATCCTGAAAGGGCAGACCGCGCCCTGATCGCGGCCTTTCCCGATACGAAAAGGGCGGCCCCTTGCGGAGCCGCCCCTTTGTTCGCGTATTCCCGGTAGGGCTTAGCGCTTCGAGAACTGGAAGCTGCGGCGGGCCTTGGCGCGGCCGTACTTCTTACGCTCGACCACGCGGCTGTCGCGGGTGAGGAAGCCGGCTGCCTTGACCGTGGAACGCAGGGCCGGTTCGTACTTGGACAGCGCCTGGCTGATGCCGTGCTTGACCGCGCCGGCCTGGCCCGAAAGGCCGCCGCCCTTGACGGTCGCGACGACATCGTACTGGCCGTTGCGGTCGGTGATCTCGAACGGCTGGTTGATGATCAGGCGCAGGGTCGGACGCGCGAAGTAGACTTCCTGGTCGCGGCCGTTGACAGTGACCTTGCCGGTGCCGGGCTTGACCCAGACGCGGGCGACCGCGTCCTTGCGGCGGCCGGTGGCGTAGGCCCGGCCCTGGGCGTCCAGTTCTTGCTCGCGCAGCGGCGCGGACGGAGCGGCCGGGGCAACCGGAGCTTCCGCAACCGCTTCGGCGGCGGGCGCGTTGCCGGTGATGTCCTTCAGGTCGGCGAGGTCGGAGACGGTGTTGGCTCCGTTGTTCGATTCGGGGGCCATTATGCGGTCACCTTGTTCTTGCGGTTCATCGAAGCGACGTCGAGCGTCTCGGGCTGGGTGCCGCCATGCGGATGCTCGGTGCCGGCATAGAGGTGCAGCGCCTTCATCTGCGCACGGCCGAGCGGGCCGCGCGGGATCATCCGCTCAACCGCCTTTTCCAGCACGCGTTCGGGGAAGCGGCCTTCCAGGACCTTCGCGGCGGTGACCGCCTTGATGCCGCCGGCATAGCCGGTGTGCTTGTAGTAGGTCTTGTTCTTGAGCTTGTTGCCCGTCAGCCGCACCTTGTCGGCGTTGATGACGACGACGTGGTCGCCGCAATCGACATGCGGGGTGAAGCTCGGCTTGTGCTTGCCGCGCAGGATGTTGGCGATGATCACCGCGAGGCGGCCGACCACCAGGCCGTCGGCATCGATGAGATGCCATTTCTTTTCCACCTCGGCCGGCTTGATCGACCGCGTGGTCTTGCTGAGCGCCTTCATGGGCTGTCAATTCCTCGTATCTGAAAAATCTGCCGGTGCGCGCGGATTCGCCACATGCACCTGCGAAGGCGCGCCAATGTTCGCGAATCGCTCCAAAGTCAAGCGATTCCGCGCTATCGCGGCACGGTAAAATAATACCTCCGCGTATTTCGGGTCAGTTTCCGTCCTGCACCAGCGCCCCGATCCAGGCGGCGGTCGCCGGGGCCGCCGCGTCGCAGCGCCAGCCCGTGATGGCAGGGACTTCGTAGGGATGGATTTCGGCCAGGCGGGCAATGGCAGCGTCGAGCAGGGCGGCATCGGTCTTGAAGAGCGCGCCGCATTCCTCGCCGCTGCCGCGCTCGCCGTTCCAGACATAGAGCGAGCGCATGACGGGCAGGATATTGACGCAGGCGACCAGCCCTTCGTCGAGCAAGCGTCCGGCGGCGGTTTCGGCCGATGCCTGGTCGGCGAAAGGCGACCAGATCAGCGCGGGACCGCTTTCGCTCACCTCCGCCTGCCCACCGCATGGGCGCCCCAGGCGGTTGCCGCGACCAAGAGCGCCCCGACCAGCTGGTGCAGTACCGCCAGCCACAGGGCGATCCCGGTCATCACCGTGGCGATCCCCAGCAGGACTTGCGTGCCGAAGGCGCTGTGCACCGCGACCGATGCGGGGCGATGCCCATTGCGGCGGGCCTTTCGGGCCAGCAAGACGAGCAACGCCACGACCACCCAGGCCCACCAGCGGTGGATGAAATGGATCAGGAACGGATCGTAGAGGAAGGCATGAAGCGCGCCTTGCGACCAGTCGATCCCGTCGGGAAAGAACTTGCCCTGCATCAGCGGCCAGTCGTTCGCCACGTGCCCGGCCCGCTCGCCCGCGACGAAGGCGCCGAACAGCAATTGCAATGCCAGCGCCCCGACTGCCAGCATGGCGAAAGGGGTGAGCTGGGCGTGCGGTTCGCCCCGGGCGTTGGCCCTGAGGTCGAGCGAGGTCCACACCAGCGCGCTCAGGGTCAGCAAGGCGACCAGCAGGTGTGTGGCGAGGCGGAAATGACTCACCCGGTCGCCGGAATCGGCATGGAGGCCGGACGTCACCATCCACCAGCCCACCGCACCCTGAAAGGCGCCGAGCGCCAGCAAGGCCAGCAAACGCGGCTTGTAGCCTTGCGGGATCTGGTCCTTGATCCAGAACCACGCCAGCGGCAGCGCGAAGGCCAGGCCGATCACCCGGCCGAGCAGCCGGTGGACCCATTCCCAGAAATAGATGAACTTGTAGTCGGCCAGCGTCATTCCGGCCGGGCCATTGACGTCGAGATACTGCGGGATCTGCTTGTAGGCCGCGAATTCCGCTTGCCACTGCGCGTCGGTGAGCGGCGGGATCGCGCCTGTCACCGGTTTCCATTCGGTGATGGAAAGGCCGGATTCGGTCAGGCGGGTGATTCCGCCCACGGCCACCATCGCCACGACCAGCGCCGCGACCACCAGCAGCCAGCGGGCGAGCAGCAGTGGGCGCGCGGCCCCGGTTCGCGTCTGCCGCATCGCAATCCCTTCATCTGCCAGAACGACCATGGCGGCGCTTGTGGGCAAGGCGCCGCCAAAGCGCAAGGGGGCACGAACCGCGGAATGCCGCCAATGCCACGTTCGTGCGCTTGGTTGTTGCAAGATGATACAACATATCATAGAGGGCCTGCATGCGTGCAGCACTGCTTTCGATTCGCAACCGGATGGACCGCGTCGGCATCGCCCTGTCGGGGCTCTGCCTGATCCATTGCCTCGCCGGCCTGATGCTTGTCGCCGTCCTCGGAATCGGCGGCGGCTGGTTGCTGGCGCCGGTCATCCATCGCGCCGGCCTGGCGCTCGCCATCGGGGTCGGTGCGGTCACGATCGGCCTGGGCGTCCTGCGCCACGGGCGGCTCGGCCCGCTCGTTTTCGCCGGGTTCGGACTGTCGCTGATGGCGGCGGGGCTGGTCGTCGAACACGGCGCCGGGGAAGCGGCGCTGACCATTTCCGGGGTCGTGCTGTTGGCCGCCGCGCATATCCTCAACTTGCGTCACACGCATTGAGCGCTATCTGGCGGTCATGACGACTGCCCTTTCCCTGACTCTCACAGTCAACGGCGAAACGCGCCGTACCGCCTCCGGCTCCATCGCCGGCCTCGTTCGCGAACTCGAACTCGATCCCGCCAAGGTCGCGGTCGAGCGCAATGGGGAAATCGTTCCCCGTTCGACGCTGGCCGATGTCATGCTGGCCGATGGCGACGTGCTGGAGATCGTCCATTTCGTGGGTGGTGGCGATCATGCGGCCACAGCGGACGACGACAGCTGGGAAGTCGCCGGGCGGCGCTTCACCTCGCGCCTGATCGTCGGCACCGGCAAGTACAGGGATTTCGAACAAAACGCCGCGGCCGTCGCCGCGAGCGGGGCCGAAATCGTCACGGTCGCGGTGCGGCGGGTCAATCTGTCGGACCCCAAGGCGCCGATGCTGACCGACTATATCGACCCGAAGAAGATCACTTACCTGCCCAACACGGCGGGCTGCTTCACGGCGGAGGACGCGATCCGCACCTTGCGCCTGGCGCGCGAGGCGGGCGGCTGGGACCTGGTGAAGCTGGAAGTGCTGGGCGAAGCCCGCACGCTCTATCCCGACATGCGTGAAACGCTGCGCGCGACCGAAGTGCTGGCCAAGGAAGGCTTCCTGCCGATGGTCTATTGCGCCGACGATCCGATCGCGGCCAAGCAGCTGGAAGAAGCGGGCGCGGTGGCGATCATGCCGCTGGGTGCGCCGATCGGCTCCGGTCTCGGCATCCAGAACAAGGTCACGATTCGCCTGATCGTGGAAGGCACCAGCCTGCCGGTGCTGGTCGATGCCGGGGTCGGCACGGCGAGCGATGCGGCAATCGCGATGGAACTGGGCTGCACCGGCGTGCTGATGAACACCGCCATCGCCGAAGCGAAGGACCCGCTGCGCATGGCCCGGGCAATGAAACTGGCGGTCGAGGCCGGGCGCGAAGCCTATCGTGCCGGGCGCATGGCGACCCGCAAATATGCCGATCCATCGAGCCCGCTGGCCGGTCTGATCTGATTCGGCAGTGCCGGCGCTCGTCAACTAACTATCGTTTACCGGATGCTAACCATGTTCGGGTGATGCTCCGTCCCGACGCGCCGCTTGGGTGTGGCGCAAGAGGGCAAGACGATGAGCGATACCGGAACTGCCACACTGACCATTGCCGAACTGCGCGAATTCGCCAGCTTCGACCCGGCCGAACAGCGTTACATCAAGCGCAGCCTCGATGTCGGGCTGGGGCGTCAGGATGCCTTCAAGCTGTGGGCGCGCGATTCGGGCGAATTGGCATCGATCCGCAGCCAGTATGTCGCCTATCAGGACCTCAAGGCGCTGCGTGCCGAACAGCCCGACGAATTCGTCCTCGACGGGATCGGCCCTTTCATGGGCCAGCTCCTGCGAGTCACGGCCTTCGATCTGGCGCAGGAACGGCTCTCGTGCTTTTCCGCCTACCGCTTCCTTTACGAACGCCTTGTCTGCCCGCAGATCCGGCCGTGGCTACCCGCGGCCTTCTGCGGCGCGGCGGCCTTGCCGCAGATCCGCCCCGACCGGCGCAAGATGCTGCTCCAGTCTCTCAGCGAATCGGCGGCAACCGCCCCAGGCTGGTCCGACCGGGCGCCAAGCTTCTATCCCGAATATGTCGAGGTCGAAGCGGCGTAACGGTCCGGCCGGATAGACCCGGCAACCAAAGAGCATCAATCGCGGTAAAGCCCGTCCAGCCGCTCGCCATAGACCTCGCGGATCTTGTGGCGGCGGATCTTCATGCTTGGCGTCAGCTGCTCGTTCTCGATCGTGAAGGCCTCGTCAGCGAAGGCGAACTGTCGCACCTTTTCGATTACCGAAAGATCCTGGTTCACCCGGTCCACCGCCTCGCGCACCGCGCTGCGGAAGGCGGGCATCCGTTGCAGCTCGGCCAGGTCGAAGCGTTCGCCATTGGCCTGCGCCCATTCCAGCGCCCATTCGGCATCGGGCACGAGCAGACCGACGACATAGGGCCGCCTGTCGCCCGCGACCATGGCTTGCGCGATTTCCGGCTGCAGCGTCAGCATGCCTTCGATCTTCTGCGGGGCGATGTTGTCGCCCTTGTCGTTGACGATCATGTCCTTCTTGCGGTCGGTGATGACGATCCGCCCGGCCTTGTCGATATGGCCGATATCGCCCGTGTGCAGCCAGCCGTCGACCAGTGTCTCCCCGGTCTGGGCCCGGTTGCGCCAATAGCCGTGCATCACCAGTTCGCCCCGGCAGAGGATTTCGCCGTCCTCGGCAATCCGCACTTCGACGCCGGGCAGGGGCGGGCCGACAGTGTCCATCTTCAGCCCGGCCGCGGGCCGGTTGCAGCTGATGACGGGGCCGGCTTCGGTCTGGCCGTATCCCTGCAGCAGGGTCAACCCCATGGCGGTGAAGAAATTCCCGACATCGGGATTGAGCGGGGCACCGCCGGAGACCAGTGCCTTGATCCGCCCGCCGAAGCGCTGCCGGATCTTCGGGCGCAAGGTCCGGTCGAGGACGATATTGACCGGCAAGTCGCGCAGACGCCGCCGTCCGCCGATGGAAAGCGCACGGTCCATCAGGCAATTGGCGATCCGTCCTTCCTTCTCGATCTGTTTCATGATCCGGTTGCGCAGCACTTCGAACAGGCGTGGCACCACGATCATGATGGTCGGACGGACTTCGGCGATATTGCTGGCGAGCTTTTCCAGCCCTTCCGAATAGTAGATCTGCGCTCCCAGCCCGACCGGCAGGAACTGGCCGCCGGTATGCTCGTAAGCGTGGGAAAGCGGGAGGAAGGAAAGGAACACTTCCTCGCCGGGGCCGAAATCTTCGGCGAGGATGGTGCTTGCCCCGGCGATGTTGGACAGGATGGCGCCATGGTGCTGGGGCACCCCGCGCGGCGCGCCGCCCGTCCCGCTGGTGTAGATGATGCAGGCCATGTCGTTGCGGCCGATCCCGGCCAAACGCGCATCGACAGCGGCCCGTGCGGCTTCGGCGTCGCCTGCCAGGGCGGTGTCCCAGTCATGCCAGGCAAAGCTGCATTCCTGGCTGTGCCTGAGTGGTTCCATGCCGATCAGGTGTTCTGCGATGCCGGCGCGCATGATGGCCGGCAGCAGCGGTTCGGCAAGCTTGGCGGACGAGACGATTACGGCCCGGGCGCCGGAATTGTCGAGGATGTGCAGGTGATCGCGCTCGGTATTGGTGGCGTAGGTTGGCACGGTCACACATCCGGCGGCCATGATCGCCAGGTCGGCGACGCACCATTCCGGACGGTTTTCCGATACCAGGACGACCCTGTCGCCCGGTTTGAGACCCAGTTTCCGGAGATTTTCCGCCAGCAGGCAGACTTGCCGCGCTGCTTCGGCCCAGCTCAGCGATTGCCAGTTACCCTCGCGCTTGGTCCACAGGAACGGTTTGCCGCCCAGAGCGTCGGCTCGGGAAAGGAACAGGCTGACGAGGTTGTTGGCCGCACCGATTTCGGAAAGCTGCACACCTTGCTCCCGTTGCCCTGTTGTCCGTCCATTGCGGCTGGTGAAAGGTCTATGATGCGGCGGGGCTTGCGGCAAGCCTCTCCGGCGCATCTTATCGGTTAATTGCAACCCCTTCGCTACGCGGATCGGCTGCTCCGGTCCAGCCATGGACGGTTCGCACCGCCGCATTGGCCTTGAGCGGCATTTCGCGCGCCGCGACCTTGTGGCCCAAGGCCCGCAGGGCGGGGATCATCGCCTCCAGCGCGCTGCCTTGCTCGACATAGACGGTATCGCCCGGCGCGAAGAGCACGGGCAGGGCGAGGGCCTGCGGCACATCCAGTCTCCAGTCGATCACGCCGATAATCGCGCGGGCGACCTGCGCCGGGATAGTAGCGCCGCCTGCCGCGCCGACCGCCATGAACAGCGTGCCGTCCGGGGCATAGATAACGGTGGGCGACATGGAACTGCGCGGCCGCTTGCCGCCTTCGACCCGGTTGGCGACAGGTTTGCCGTCCTTTTCGGGCACGAAGCTGAAATCGGTCAGCTCGTTGTTGAGGAAATAGCCGCCTTCCACGATGCCCGAACCGAACGGCCCTTCGATGGTGGAAGTATAGCTGACCGCCGTGCCTGCGCCGTCGACGACGACGAAGTGCGATGTGCCCGATTCGGGCGGCTCGTCACCGTCGGACCGGGCGGCTCCCGCGCCCGGAGGATTCCCCGGCTTTGCTTCGATCATGGCAGTGCCCGGCGAAATCAGCCGGCTGCGCGTGGCGAGGTAGCCGGGATCGGTCAGTCCGGCGACCGGGACGGAAACGAAATCGCTGTCGCCGAGGTATAGCTCGCGGTCGGCATAGGCGAGTCGCATGGATTCGGCGATCAGGTGCCAGGCGACCGGGGAATCCGGGCCGAGCGCGGTCAGATCGAACCGTTCGAGCGGCTTGAGGATCGCGAACACGGTGGTCGCCCCGGACGAGGGCGGGCCCATGCCGCAGACCCGGTAGCCGCGATAGGTGCCGCAGACCGGCGGGCGCTCGTGCGCGGCATAGGCGGCAAGGTCGCTTTCGGTCATGCCCTGCGGATGGGGCGTTTCGGAGGCGACGCGCACCGCGATCGCCCGCGCGTTGCCGCCCCGATAGAACGCATCCGCGCCTTCGCGGGCAATACGTTCCAGCGTCTGCGCCATCTGCGGGTTTTTCACCAGCGTTCCGGCGGGCAGCGGATTGCCCATGGCGTCGAAGTAGAGCGCCTGCGCTTCCGCGTCGGCCCCGGCGCGGTCGTGCGCCCGTTCGAGGGAAGCGTGCAGCCGCGGGGTGATCCGGAAACCGTCGCGGGCAAGCGCGATCGCCGGTCCGAACAGCTTGGCCCAGGCCAGCTTGCCGTGGCGGCGGTGCGCTTCCTCGGCGAGGCGCAGGTTGCCCGGGATGCCGACGCTGAGGCCGGACATCACCGCTTGCATGAAAGGCAGCGGCTGCCCGTCCGCATCGAGGAACCAGGCGGGCGTTGCGGCCTTGGGCGCGGTTTCGCGTCCGTCGATCGTCTCGACCGTGCCGTCTGCCGCGCCGCGCACGTAGAAGCCGCCCCCGCCGATGCCCGAGCTCTGCGGCTCGACCACATTGAGCGCGAGCATGGTGGCAATCGCGGCATCGGTGGCGCTGCCCCCGGCGCGCAGCATGGCCGCGCCCGCTTCGGCGGCGCGCGGGTCGGCCGCGCTGACCAGCCCGGTTTCCTGCCGGGCCTGAACGGCCGCAGGCACTTCGCGCGCGGACGGCGCGGTGGCGCAGGCGCCGAGCAGCAGGGGCAGGGCGCAAGCGACAAGGGCGCGGCGAAAGGACAGGATCGCAGTCATGGCCGTTCGCTCCCCACGGCTTCGGCAATGGACGCAAAGCCGTCCCGCCGCATGAGTGTTTCGAGGCCGCGAACGATTCGCCGGGCGATTCCCGGCCCTTCGTAGACCATCGCGGAATAGAGCTGGACGAGGCTGGCCCCGGCGCGGATGCGCGCCCAGGCATCTTCCGCGCTGGCAATGCCGCCGACGCCGACCAGCGGGATCGCTCCGCCTGTCGCGCTGCGGAAATCGCGCAGGCGCTGCTGCGCCAGGTCGCGCAACGGCGCACCGGACAGGCCGCCGGTTTCGTCCCGGTGGCGGGAGGCGAGCGGCGGGCGCGAAACGGTGGTGTTGGAAACGATCAATGCCCCAAGGCCCTTGTCGATCGCGATCCGGGCAATGGCGTCGATATCGGCCGGTTCGAGATCGGGGGCGACTTTCAGGAAGACCGGCGGGCCGCCGTCGGCGCAGACCTCCGCGCGTGCTGCCAGCACCGCGTCGAGCAGGCCGGTCAGTGCCGATTCGTCCTGCAGGGCGCGCAGGCCCGGCGTGTTGGGACTGGAAATGTTGACTGCAAGGTAGCTGGCCAGTGGCGCCATGACTCGCGCCATCAGGGCGTAGTCCGCGATCCGGTCCGCCGAATCCTTGTTCGCCCCGATATTGATGCCGACGATTCCGCCGCGTCCGCGCCGTGCGGCCAGCCGCTTCGCCGCGGCTTCCGCGCCTCCATTGTTGAAGCCCATGCGGTTGATGACCGCGCGGTCCTCGGTCAGGCGGAACAGGCGCGGACGGGGATTGCCCGGCTGCGGCAGCGGCGTGATCGAACCGACTTCGGCAAAGCCGAAGCCGAGGCGAAGCAGGCCGTCGGGCACTTCGCCGTCCTTGTCGAACCCGGCCGCCATGCCCAGTGGATTGGGGAAATCGAGCCCCGCCACTTCGGTCGCCAGAGGGCCGCCGGGTTCCGGCGCGGACGATGCACCGGCGGGAAGGAGCTTCAGGGTCCGGATGGCCAGCCCGTGCGCGCTTTCGGGATCGAGCCGGTAAAGGAGCGGGCGGAGGAGGCTGAAGAGCATGGCTTGCCTATGGCAAACGGGGCGGGGCCTGTCGACGGCCGGCTTGGGCGGGTTGCAAGTGGTTCGAATTTATGTCGGAATTGGTGTAAACTGTCACTCCAAAGGCACAAAAAAGCGACCTGCCTGTCGTTTTTTTACAAGCCGTTGCGGGCAAATCGGCATAATCGAGTGTTGCGACCCGAAGGGCTCGGTGCCTTGCTGCAACGAGTTCCTCAACTTTATGGCGGTCCCTCCTCGTGAGGGGCCGCCTTTTTTCGTCGTCTTGCGGCAACTCCCATTGAAATGCCTTTTTCCAGCTTCTAGGTGAAACCGGAACGAATCAGTCTTATTTGACCGGAGCCGGAAACATGCGCCTTTCGAGCATGGCCGATTATGCCGTCGTGACGATGAGTGCCGCCGCGCGCCATTGCGGCGGTGCGCGGGTGTCTGCCGCCCAGCTTGCCGAAGAAACGGGGCTGCCGGCGCCCACGGTGCAGAAGCTGGTCAGCCGCCTGACCGCTGCGGGCCTGCTGCGCTCCATCCGCGGGGTGGGCGGCGGGTTGCAGCTTGCCCGTCCGGCGGCGGCGATCAGCCTGGCCGACATTGTCGAGGCTGTCGAAGGGCCGATCGCGCTCACGTCCTGCGTCGAACAGGGGCGCCACGATTGCGCACTGCAGGAAAACTGCACTGTCCGCCCGCACTGGCCGGAAGTGAACGATGCGTTGCGCGGCGTGCTGGCGCAAGTACCGCTGGCGCAGATCGCTACGAGGGAAGTTACCGCATGACCGGGGAAATCAAGGACCAGCAGGCGCGCGAGGCGGCGGCGAGGGCTGCCGACTACGAGCATGGCTGGTCGGCGGACATCGAACAGGAATTCGCGCCCAAGGGCCTGAACGAGGATATCGTCCGCTTCATTTCGGCCAAGAAGGACGAGCCGGAATGGATGCTGGAATGGCGTCTCAAGGCCTTCCGCACGTGGCAGGGCATGGAAGAGCCGGACTGGGCCAAGCTCCGGATTCCGCCGATCGATTACCAGGACGCCTACTACTATGCCGCGCCGAAGAAGAAGGAGGCGCTGAAGAGCCTGGACGAAGTCGATCCGGAGATTCTCAGGGTCTACGAAAAGCTCGGCATTCCGCTGGAAGAGCAGAAAGTGCTCGCCGGGGTGGAAGGCTCGCGCAAGATCGCGGTCGATGCCGTGTTCGACAGCGTCTCGGTCGCCACGACTTTCCGCGAGGAACTGCAGAAGGCGGGCGTCATCTTCCTCTCGATCAGCGAGGCGATCCGCGAATATCCGGAACTGGTGAAGAAGTGGCTCGGCCGCGTCGTGCCGCAGCACGACAACTATTTCGCCACGCTCAACAGCGCGGTCTTCTCGGACGGCACATTCGTCTACATTCCCGAAGGGGTGCGCTGCCCGATGGAGCTGTCCACCTATTTCCGCATCAATGCGGAAAACACCGGGCAGTTCGAACGCACTCTGATCGTGGCGGACAAGGGGGCCTACGTTTCCTACCTCGAAGGCTGCACCGCGCCGCAGCGCGACGAGAACCAGCTCCATGCCGCGGTGGTCGAGCTGGTCGCGCTCGACGATGCGGAGATCAAGTATTCGACGGTGCAGAACTGGTATCCCGGCGATGCCGAAGGCAAGGGCGGGATCTACAATTTCGTGACCAAGCGCGCGCTGTGCCAAGGCAAGCGCAGCAAGGTCAGCTGGACCCAGGTCGAAACCGGCAGCGCGATCACCTGGAAGTATCCTTCCTGCGTCCTCAATGGCGAGGATTCGGTTGGCGAATTCTACTCGGTCGCGGTCACCAACAACTACCAGCAGGCCGACACCGGCACCAAGATGATCCACAACGGCGCACGCAGCCGTTCGACGATCGTTTCCAAGGGTATCAGCGCGGGCAAGAGCAACAACACTTATCGCGGGCTGATCCGCGTCGCCGCCAATGCCGACGGCGTGCGCAATTTCACCCAGTGCGATTCGCTGCTGCTGGGCGACAAGTGCGGCGCCCATACGGTGCCCTATATCGAGGTGAAGAACCCCGACGCCCAGATCGAACACGAGGCGACGACCAGCAAGATCAGCGACGATCAGCTGTTCTACGCGATGCAGCGCGGGCTGGATCAGGAATCGGCCGTGGCGCTGATCGTCAACGGTTTCGCCAAGGAGGTATTGCAGCAATTGCCGATGGAATTCGCGGTCGAGGCGCAGAAGCTGCTCGGCATCAGCCTTGAAGGGAGCGTGGGATGAACGCCCGCCCGAAACTTTCGCTTTCCCCCGCCGCTTCGGGGGGTGCGGACAACAGGACGCGCGCCTGGAACGTATCGGCCGCGCGGGCCGAGAAGCTCAAGGAACTGGCGCGCGACATGCGCCGCAACCCCACGCCGGCACAGGCCGCGCTGTGGGAGCGGTTGAAGGACAAGCGGCTCGGCTTCACGTTCAATCGCGAAGTGGTGATGGGCAGCGCGATCGTCGATTTCGCCTGCAAGCCGCGCTGGCTGGTGGTGGAAACCGGCGGCGACGGCGAGGCCGAAGCCACGCTGGCCGCGCTGAGCGACCGCAAGCTGACCGATGTCGGCGTGCACGTGCTGCGTTTTTCCGATGCCCAGGTCCTCGGCGATATCGAAACGGTCGTTCAGGCGATTGCCGAAGAGCTGAAAAAGCCCTTCGAGCGCCCGCAAGTCAAAAACCCCCGCCCCGCCCGTGCGCGGAGGCCATGAGAGAGTCCATGCTCGAAATTTCCAACCTCCAGGCCGGAGTGGCCGGCAAGCCGATCCTCAAGGGTCTTTCGCTCGACGTGAAGCCGGGCGAGATCCATGCGATCATGGGCCCCAACGGCGCGGGCAAGTCGACGCTCGGCTACACGCTTGGCGGACGGCCCGGCTACGGAGTGACCGGCGGTTCGGTCATATTCGACGGGGCCGACCTGCTCGCCATGGAACCGCACGAACGCGCGGCGGCGGGCCTGTTCCTCGGTTTCCAGTACCCGGTCGAGATCCCGGGCGTCTCCTTCGTCCAGTTCCTGCGCGAAGCGCTCAACGCGCAGCGCAAGACGCGCGGGGAAGATCCGCTGTCGGGCGGTGAATTCCTCAAGCTCGCGCGGGAAAAGGCGGCCCTGCTCAAGCTCGACATGGAAATGCTGAAGCGCCCGGTGAACGTCGGCTTTTCCGGCGGCGAGAAGAAGCGCGCGGAAATGGTCCAGATGGGCATCCTCGATCCGAAACTGGCAATCCTCGACGAGACCGACAGCGGCCTCGACATCGATGCGCTGCGGATCGTCGGCGAAGGGATCAACGCGATCATGCGCAAGCCCGACAAGGCGGTGCTGCTCATCACCCATTACCAGCGGCTGCTCGACTACGTGAAGCCGGATCATGTCCACGTGCTGACGGCGGGCCGCATCGTGAAGTCGGGCGGGCCGGAACTCGCGCTCGAACTCGAACGCGAAGGCTACGAGGCCGTGGCGGCGTGAGCGGTGCGGTGACTCTCGAACGCCCGACCAACCGGGACGAGGAATGGCGCTATGCCGACGCCGGATTTCTCAAGGCGGCCGATCCGGCGGCGCTGGCGCAATGGATGGAATGGACTGTCGCACCGGGCGAAGTCGTGCAGGAATACCGCGTGCTTGCCTCCGGAGACGAGGCAGGGGGCACGGTCGAGCGGCTGCGCGTCCATGTCGGCAGGAACGGGCGTTTCGAATGCGCCGCGGTCAATGCCGCCGGTCATTATGCCCGGCTGGAACTGGAGGTGACGCTGGAACAGGGCGCGCATTTCAGCTTCGGCGGCGTCACCATCGGCGGTGAGGGCAAAGTCCAGGAATTCGTCACCCGGGTGATCCATGCCGAACCGGAAGCGACTTCGCGGCAGGTCGTGCGCGCGGTGCAGTGGGGGCACGCGACCGGCAATTTCCTTGGCCGGATCGACGTGGTGCGCGATGCGCAGAAGACCGACGCGGCGCAGAACTTCAAGGCGATCCTGCTCGAAAAGGGTGCTGCGGCGAATGCCAAGCCGGAACTGGAAATCTACGCCGACGACGTGAAATGCGCCCATGGCGCGGCGATCGGCGCGCTCGACCGGCAGGCCGCATTCTACATGGCCAGCCGCGGGATCCCGCCCGAGGTGGCGCGCAAGCTGCTGGTGCGGGCCTACATCGCCGACGCTTTCGAACTCGTCACGGACGAAGAGGTGCGCACCCGGCTGCTCGACGAAGCGCTGGCCGCGCTGGAAGGGGCGGCGCTGTGAGCGAGGCGGCAACGATGAGCAGGAAGGCCGACTTCCCCGGTCTCGTCACGGCCGGCGGCAAGGTGTGGCACTATCTCGACAGCGGGGCGACCGCGCAGAAGCCGCAGGCGGTGATCGACGCCACTGTCGCCGCGATGGGCCGCGATTATGCGACCGTCCATCGCGGGGTCTATGCCCGCTCCGCCGAAATGACGCTGGCTTTCGAAGCCGCGCGGCGCAAGGTGGCAGCCTTCATCGGCGGCAAGGAAGAGGAACTGGTCTTCACCCGCGGCGCGACCGAGGCGATCAATCTCGTCGCGGCAAGCTGGGGCGCGGCCAATCTCAAGGCGGGCGATCGCGTGCTGCTGTCCGTGCTGGAGCATCATTCCAACATCGTCCCGTGGCAATTGCTGCGCGACCGGGTGGGAATCGCCATCGACGTCTGCCCGCTGACGGCGGACGGCCGGATCGATCTCGACGCGGCGGAAGCCATGCTGACGCCGCAGCACAAGCTGGTGGCTTTCGCCCATGTCTCCAACGTGCTCGGTTCCGTGCTCGACGCGCGGCGTGCGGCGGACATGGCCCATGCGGTCGGGGCGAAGTTCCTGCTCGACGGGTGCCAGGCGGTGCCGCGCCTCGCGGTCGACGTTGCCGCGCTCGATTGCGATTTCTACGCCTTCTCGGCGCATAAACTCTACGGGCCGACCGGGATCGGGGCGCTGTGGGCCAAGGCGGAGATTCTCGATGCCATGCCGCCTTACCAGGGTGGCGGTTCGATGATCGACCGCGTGACTTTCGAGAAGACGACCTATGCCCCGCCGCCCCAACGGTTCGAGGCCGGGACCCCGGCGATTGTCGAGGCGATCGGTTTCGCGGCCGCGGTCGATTACGTCTCCGCCATCGGGCCCGAGACGATCGAACGGCACGAAGGGGCGCTGGTCGCCCGCCTGCGCGACGCGCTGCGCGGGATGAACGACGTGACCCTGTTCGGGCCGGAAGAATCCGCCGGGATCGTCAGCTTCGCGCTGGACGGCGTGCACCCGCACGATCTCGGCACAATCATGGACGAGGAAAACGTGGCGATCCGCGCCGGGCACCATTGCGCCCAGCCGCTGATGGATCACCTCGGCGTGCCCGCCACGGCGCGGGCCAGCTTCGGCCTCTACAGCGACGACAGCGATATCGATGCCCTGCTGCGCGGCATCGAGCGCACCAGGAGAATCTTCGGATGAGCGACGAGTCCAGGAAATTCACGGTCGAGGAAGTGGACGGCGTTTCCGCGCCGCCCCGCGCCCGCGTGGAGGATGCGCCGGCCGCGGAACACAAGCCGGACTATCTCGAAGGCTTCCTCAGGGAAAAGCCGCAGGGCGTGGCCCCGGGCGAACCGGGCGGGGAACTCTACGAAGGGGTGATCGCGGCCCTGCGCGAAATCTTCGATCCCGAAATTCCCGTGAATATCTACGACCTCGGCCTTATATACGGGGTGGACGTGTCCAGCGACGGCGACGCCAAGGTGACGATGACGCTGACCACTCCGCATTGTCCGGTGGCGGAATCGATGCCGGGCGAAGTGGAGCTGCGGATCGGTGCGGTGCCGGGCATTCGCGACGCCGAAGTCGCTATCGTGTGGGACCCGCCGTGGGACCCGTCCAAGATGAGCGACGACGCCAAGCTCGAACTGGGAATGTTGTGATGACCGAAACCAAAACGCGCGCACGCCCTGCCGCCGTCATCCTGACGCCGTCGGCCGAGCAGCGCATTGCCGACCTGATGGCCACGGCGCCGGACGGCGCGATCGGGGTCAAGCTGTCCACGCCGCGCCGGGGCTGTTCCGGCCTCGCCTATTCGGTCGACTACGTGACCGAGGCCGATTCGCTGGACGAACGGATCGAAACGCCGGGCGGCACCTTCTTCATCGACGGCGCCAGCGTGCTCTACCTCGTCGGCAGCACGATGGACTGGAAGGAAGACGACTTCACCGCCGGCTTCACATTCGAAAATCCCAATGCCAAGGGCACGTGCGGCTGCGGCGAAAGCTTTACGGTCTGACCTGACGCGGCTCTTGCCTACCGTCGCCGCAGCGCCGCCACGCAGGCCGCGCGGTCGACATCCTGCCCATCGCTTTCGCGCCGCGCATCGACATAGGCGGCACGCGGGTCCGCCCCTTGCGCGGGCGGATAGAGATAGACGTCCAGCACGCACGGACGGCCGCTGAACTGCAGCTTGCGCGCATCGCCTTCGATCACGTCGAGGCGCGGCTGGCCGAATTGCCGCACCAGCGCGCCGGCATCGGCGCCGATCACCCCTTCGAGGCCGGGCATGTCCATGGCGTGCGCCGGCCGCCAGCGCGGGGCCGGACGCTGGGGCACGGTGGGCGGCACCCGGGAGGCGTCGCCGCCCGACGGGCGCGGCTGGCCGGGACTGGCACAGGCCGCGAGCAGGGGCAGCAGGGCAAGGGGCAGGATCAGCTTGGGCGACATCGAGGCTCTTTCGGCTTGCTGCGCGGGAATTGCGGCGGCCTTTGCTTCAAGTCAACGCACAAGGTCCGTTCGGCTTCCACGATCGGCCAATCGCGGCTAAGCGCCTCGAACCCGCAGTTTCGAACAGGAAGATCCATGTCCGCTCCCCGATACGATGTTCTGGCCATCGGCAATGCCATTGTCGACGTGATGTCCCCCTGCAAAGACGAACTGATCGAGGAACTGGGCCTTGTGCGCGGCGGGATGATGCTGGTCGACATGGACCGGGCGCATGAGCTGTACGATGCGATGGGCCCGGCACGGGAGATTTCGGGGGGTTCGGCGGCCAATACCCTGGCGGGCCTTTCCGCGCTCGGCATGCAGTGCGCCTTCATCGGCCAGGTGGCGGACGACCAGCTGGGCGAAGTCTTCGCCCACGACATCCACGCTGTCGGCATCGATTTCGACACGGCCACGCGGGCCGGCCCGCCTTCGACCGCGCGCTGCCTGATCTTCGTCACGCCCGACGGGCAGCGGACGATGAACACCTTCCTCGGCGCATCGCAGTTCCTGCCCGCCGATGCGCTGGACGAGGAACTGATCGCCAGTGCTTCCGTGCTGTTCCTCGAAGGTTACCTGTGGGACCCGGAAGAGCCGCGCGCCGCGATGAAGAAAGCGATCGCCGCCGCCAAGGCCGCCGGGCGCAAGGTGGCTTTCACCTTGTCCGACGCCTTCGTGATCGAACGCCACGGCGACGATTTCCGCGCCCTGATCGAAGCGGGCGAGATCGACATTCTCTTCGCCAACAAGGTCGAACTGACGGCACTCACCGGTGAAGACGATTTCGAAGCCGGGATCGCGTCCCTGGCGCCGCTCGTACCCACTCTGGTCGTTACTCGCAGTGAAGAAGGCGCGGTGGCCGTCAACGGGGCGGAACGGGCCGAAGTCGCTGCAGATCCGGTGGCCGACGTGGTCGATACGACCGGGGCGGGCGACCTGTTCGCGGCGGGCTTCCTGGCAGGCCACGTGCGCGGGCAAAGCCTGCGGCACTGCCTCGCCATGGGCGCGGTCGCGGCGGCGGAAATCATTTCTCACTACGGTGCGCGGCCGGAAGAAGACCTGAAGGACCTGATGAAAAAACGATTCGGATAGAATCGTTTACCGCACTTTACCGTTGCAGCATTTGCCGTCTCGCACCCGTTCTGCCGGAATGTGGGGCGGGATGGGCAAAGGCATTCGCGCCATGGGCGCAAGCCGTGTAGCTTTGCTGCAAAGAATGGCAGGGTGAGGAAGCGGTACGATGGAAGTGGTCCTGGTTTACGACATGCGCGCGCCGGATTTCGCGGCGCCGCGTTCCGCAATATTTTCCGCAGCGCTCGACATCGCGGCATGGGCCGACGATCTCGGGATCGATGTGATCGGCTTCGGCGAACATCACCAGTCGGACGATGGCTACAACCCGTCGCCGCTTGTCATGGCTGCCGCCGTTGCCGGACGGACGAAGCGGATCACGCTCCGTTCCGCAGTCCTTCTTGCCTCGTGCTACGACCCGGTGCGCTTGGCCGAAGACGTCGCTGTGCTGCAGATCGTCAGCGGCGGGCGTTACGAACTGGGGTTGGGCTTCGGCTACCGGCCCAAGGAATTCGCGATGTACGGCCGGCGGGAAGAAGACCGTTTCGAACATACTTGCGCGGTGGCGAAGCTGCTCAAGCAGGCATGGACGGGCGAACCTTTCACATATGAAGGGCGTCCGGCCCTGGTCTCTCCGCTGCCGGAAAAGCCGGTGCCGATCATGCTCGGCGGGATCGCGCCGAAGGTCGCCCGCGCCGCGGCTCATGTCGCGGACGGGCTGCTGGTGCCGCTGTTCGGGCCCGCGCCGTGGGAAACCTATCGCGAGGAATGCCGCAAGGCGGGCAATCCCGACCCGGGCGACTATCCGAAGCAGGGGCCGGGCTTCCTGTGGATTTCCGAAGATCCGGAGCGCGACTGGGAGTGGCTCATGCCGCACATCCGGCATGTGATGCATTCCTACGCGCAATTTACTGCCGAATCGCAGCACGAGACGGTCAGTCCCTATTCCACCAACATCACCGACGAATCGATCCGCGAGAGCGGCGAATACCAAGTGCTGACACCCGACCAGGCGGTGGAGCTGGTGAAGGGCCTCGGGGACAACAGTTCGCTCTATCTCTCCCCGTTGTTCGCCGGGATCGCTCCGGAAAAGGGCTGGGAAATGCTGCGGCTCTACGAACGCGACGTCCACCCGCACGTGCCGCAAGGCGTGAAGCCGAAATGGCGGCATACCGATTGAGCGAGGCTGTGCGGGCGATGACGTAAGCAGGCGCTTATCCCGCACGAAATAAGCGCCCGTGCACTCGCGGGTGCGGGTGGGGCACCCCACTATCCGGGCATTCTTCATGCCAGGGATAGATTCATGACTGCTGCCTTGCCTGCGCCGCGCCGCTGGGACCCCATCGTCAAGCTGACCCATTGGGGGATCGTGATCGCCGTAATTCTCAATGCCCTCGTCACCGGGGAGGGGAGCGGCTGGCATATCTGGGTCGGCTACGGTCTTGCGGCCCTGCTGGGCCTGCGTCTGCTATGGGGC
>JAQVEQ010000159.1 GCA_028697875.1 Novosphingobium sp.
GCATTGTCCCGGCGCGCCTTTATCGGCGGCGGCGCGGCGCTGGGCGCATGGCAGGCCTTCGCCCCGTATTCCGCACTGGCGCAGGCCGCGCCGTGGCCCGGCGTGACGCGCTATACCGATGGGTACGTCCGCAGCGGCAAACTGGCAGGGGCCGTCGCCGCCATGGGCTGGGGCCAGGACGCGCTGGACGTGATCGCGCGGGGGCAGCGGACGCTCGAAGGCGCGCCGGTCGACGGCGACAGCCTGTTCCGCATCTATTCGATGACCAAGCCGGTCACCGGCATGGCGGCCATGATGCTGGTGGACGAAGGGCTGCTGGAACTGGACCAGCCCCTGGCCGAAATCCTGCCGAAATATCAGGACATGCGGGTGCAGCGCGTGCCCGATGGTTCGATCACCGACCTCGTGCCCGCCGAACGGCCGATCACGATCCGCCATTTGCTGACCCATACGTCCGGGCTCGGTTATTCGATTGTCCAGGAAGGGCCGATCAAGGCCGCCTATGTGCAGGCGGGGCTGGTGCCCGGCCGGATCAGCCGCCTGCCGATCGCCGAACTGTTCGGGGCCCGCAACACCACGCTGACCCTGGCCCGGTTCGCCGACCGGCTGGCAGCCATGCCGCTGGTCTACCAGCCGGGCACGAAGTGGAGCTATTCGGTCGGGCTCGACCTGATGGGCCGGGTGATCGAGGTCGTCTCCGGCCGGCCGTTCGATGTCTTCCTGCAAGAGCGGCTGTTCGATCCGCTGGGCATGACCAGCACGTTCTTCCGCGTGCCGCCGGATCAGGTGCGCCGCCTCACGACCAATTACGGGGTGCTGGGCGGTGTCCTGCTGCCGCTCGATCCGGCCGGTGCGTCGGTGTTCCTGAGCCAGCCCGCCTTTCCTTTCGGCGGTTCCGGGCTGGTCAGCAGCCCGCGCGATTACGACCGGTTCCTGCGCATGCTGCTGGGGTTCGGCAAGTTCGAGGGCAAGCGGGTGATGGCGGAACAGGCCGTGCGGACCGGCACCAGCAATCTCCTGCCCCAAGGGATCGGTACGGCGGGTACTTTCGCGAACGGCGGCGGGTTCGGCGCGGGCGGGCGCGTCGGGCTGGGGCGCGAGGCCGGAACGTTCGGCTGGGCGGGGGCCGCGGGCACGATTGCCTTTGCCGATCTCAAACGAGGTTGGCGCGGCGGCTATTACACGCAATACATGCCTGCCACGGCCTATCCGATCCAGAAGGAGTTTCCCGAAGTGGCAATGAAGGATGCCCTGGCGGCCAGGGGAGTGGGCGCATGATGGACACATTGGTCGGCTTTACCGGCCAGCCGCTCGACCGGGCGGATCATATCCGCAACGATGCCGAAGCGATCGCGGCGCTGAAGGACGAACGGGCGCTGCTGTTGCTGTTCGACGGCCTCGATCCGGTGATGGACGATGAAAACCGCCTCCAATGGGGCGGGTTGGCCGATGCGCCCGCCGGGGCCGAGATCGTGTTTCTCGGCCTGATGGAAGGCCGCGCCTGCTTCGCGCCCGTCCCGCTTGCGGGGGAAGCCGGGCCGCTGGCCATGGGGTCCGCGATCCGCCGGGTCATGGGCGGGATGCCCGCGCTGGACCTGGCGATCTACGGCCTGGCTCGCAGTCTGGTGGACTGGCATGCCCGCCATCGTTTCTGCGCCCAGTGCGGCGGGCCGACCGTGCTGGCGAAAGGCGGCTGGCAGCGCAATTGTGAATCGTGCAGCGCACAGCATTTCCCGCGGGTCGACCCGGTCACCATCATGCTGGTCGAACATCGCCGACGCCTGCTGCTGGGCCGCCAGCCGCGCTTTCCCGCGGGGTTCTTCTCCGCGCTTGCCGGGTTCGTCGAACCGGGCGAGACGATCGAGGAAGCGGTGGCGCGCGAAGTCATGGAAGAAGCCGGCGTCAAGGTGACGCACGTGAACTACGTGATGAGCCAGCCCTGGCCGTTCCCCTCGCAACTGATGATCGGATGCCATGCCCTGGCGGAAGACGACCGGCTCATGATCGACCGCACGGAGCTGGACGATGCGCGCTGGTTCACGCACGAGGAAGTCGCCCGGGCCATGGCCGGGGTCGGCCAGCAGATCGGGGAAGGGGCGCAGGACGCGCCGTTCATCCCGCCCACGCCGGTCGCCATCGCTCATCACCTCATCAAGTGGTGGCTGCGGCGCGAGAATTGATCGGGACGCGCAGCCCGATCAGTGCTTCGGCGGCTGGACCATGCGGTCGACCAAGGCGATGCCCAGCGCGGACAGGATGAACACGCTGTGGATGATCGTCTGCCACATCACGCCTTCGCTGGTGACGTTGGAGTCCGCTTGCCCGATGCTGCTCGCTTCGATGAAGGTGCGCAGAAGGTGGATCGAGGAAATGCCGATGATCGCCATGGCCAGCTTCACCTTGAGGACGCCGGCATTGACGTGACTGAGCCATTCGGGCTGGTCCGGGTGGCCCTGCAGGCCGAGACGCGAAACGAAAGTTTCGTAACCGCCGACAATCACCATCACCAGCAGGTTCGAAATCATGACAACGTCGATCAGGCCGAGCACGACCAGCATGATTTCCTGCTCGCCGAACGTTGCGGCATGCGTCACGAGGTGGAGCAGCTCTTTCAGGAACAGGAAGACGTAGACGCACTGCGCGACGATCAGTCCGAGGTAGAGCGGAAGCTGGAGCCAGCGCGAACTGAAGATCAGCAGCGGCAGGGGGCGAAGCGGGGAGATGGAATCTTTGGTCTGCATGGCTACCCGCCTAGCGGGAAATTGCCGCCGCTTCCATCGCGATGCTTGGGCCGATCCGCGTTTCGATGCGGCCAGGCGATCCGCCGAGGCATGATGCCGTCCGCAGGACTTGAGGACAGATCGAATCTTGCACCTTTGCAAGAGAATGGAAATGCGCAATGCAACGCGCAACAAGATACGTGTCGCATGCATTCCAAGGACGATTACCTATGACCGGAGCCATCGAGACATTCGTACAGGGTATTCGTTCCGGCCTGCTTACGGGAGATGGCGATGCCATCGTCATAGAACTGCCGAATGCATTCTTCACGCGGGCGCAATTCCGCGACATCGTGGCCGAGCTTGTCGTCACCCTGCGCAGCGCGGGGGCGGGGCGGGGGAGCACGGTCGTGTACCAGTTCCCGAATACGAGCGTGTTTCAATCCGCGCTTGCGGTCGCTGCCTATCTCCTAGGCTTTTCGTTTGTTCAGGCAAAGCAGGCGATAGACTGCAGGGATGTGGGCGCGACGCACTACCTGAAAGGTGCCGAATCGAAGGAACTGCCGTTGCGCGGTGCCGACGGCATACCGAGGGTTGTGTTCGCGCCGACGGGTTCGGCCGGGAACGCGGCTGAGATTATCGGATCCTGTCCGGGGCCCGAATCGGGCGACGCGATCGGTCCGATCATGACGTCTTCCGGGACGACGGGCATGCCCAAGGCGATCCCGATCCGTTTCGGGGATTTTACGACAATGTGCACAGACGTCATGGCGTCCATGCCCGAAGTCGTCCGCCGGGCCTCTCTTTTCCCGAACGGGTCGACCGTTGGCATCGTCTCGATTTTGATCAGCCTTACGATCGGCGGGTGTTATTTCGGTGCGTTCAAGGCACATGCCAAGCAGATCGCGGCGTTTTATCCCGATTTCCTGATCGGTTCGCCTCAGCAGCTTGTTATGTTCATGCGCGAACGTGGCCCGGTGTCTCCTGACCAGCGTCTTCCAAAAGTGGCCAGCAGCGGCGGCCTGCTGACTGCCCCTCTCGCGCAGGCACTTCGCCAGCATTTCGATGTGGTGTCACTCATGTACGGCGCGACCGAAGTCGGGGGTGTTGCGAACTTGATCGTGGGGCCGGATTACCGGCCTGGCATAGTCGGCGTGCCATCGCCGACCTGCGATGTGGAGATCGTTGGCAGCGATGACCAACCGCTTCCCGCAGGCGAAGTGGGGCAGATTCGGTTGCGTTCCAAGTCCATGTGTCATGGATATCTCGGCGATTCGGATGGCCATAACGAGAAGGCCTTTCGGGACGGATGGTTCTACCCCGGAGATTTCGGGCGCTTATTGCCCGACGGTCGGCTACAGATCGAAGGCAGAGACACGGATCATCTCAATATCGGCGGCGTGAAGGTGAACGCGCTGCTGATCGACGAAATCATGGCGTCTGCCGAAGGCGTGCAGGATGCCGCCTGTTTCCTCTTGCCCGGACAATTCGGTGTCGGCCAGCTCGCTGCGATGCTGGTGCACGAGGATGGATACGATGCCGAAACCGTCAAGAAGAACATTGCCGCGGCTTTCGAAGCCGATCCCCGTTCGCGGCCGGCGATGTTCCCGCGCCAGGTCTTTTCGACGAACAAGGTTCCGCGCAACGAGAACGGCAAGGTCATGCGGCATGTCGCCACCCGGCTCGCGCAGCAGGCCATGTGAACATCGCCGATCGAAGCGAGGCGGTCAGACCAGTCCGAGTTTCGCCAGCTCCCTGACGAGGTGGCCGGGCAGCACGTCGCCTTCCATCGTTCCCGAACCGAGGTCCGGCGGGGCGTCTTCCTCTTTCAGGTAGCGCCAGCCCTGGTGGGCGCGCCTGGCGCGCGGTTCGACCGGGATCAGTTCCGGTTCCAGCAGGATGTTGTAGCGCCCGTCCTCGCGCTGGACGAAGCCGCGCAGCGGGCTGCGGCCGATGATCGCGTGCTCGAAGATCCAGTAGAGCGAACCGCCTTCCATCTCGGCCAGCCGCTTGGGCAGGTAGCGGGTGCTGGCGAAGGCGTCGGGGCTGCGTTCCAGCCACTGGCGCAAGTCGTCCACGCTTTTCGCGCCGAACGCGATCTTGGTCATGTGGAGCGGCATGGATGCAAGATAGGGGCGTGGCCCCGGCTGGCAAGGTTCAGGAAACCAGACCGCTCACTGTCGCGAGGCCGAGGAACGTCAAAAAGCCCATCGAGTCGGTCGTCATCGTCACGAAGATCGACGACGAAATCGCCGGGTCGACTTTCAGCCGTTCGAGGGTCAACGGCACGAAGACCCCGGCAAGCCCGGCGATCACGATGTTGGTCAGCATGGCGAGCGCGATCACCCCGCCAAGCAGCGGATTGTGGAAGATCAGCGCCACGACGATGCCGATCACGACCGCGACCGTCCCGCCGTTGAGCAGCGCGATGCCCATTTCGCGGCGCACCGATCGCCAGGCGTTGCTGGCCGTCAGCTGGTTGGTGGCCAGCGCGCGTACTGTCACCGCCAGCGTCTGGGTCCCGGCATTGCCGCCGATACCCGCGACGATCGGCATCAGCGTGGCCAGCGCGACCATCTTGGCGATCGTCCCTTCGAAAGTCGCGATGATGGTGGAGGCGACAGCAGCGGTAAGCAGGTTGGCGATCAGCCAGCGCACGCGCGCGGCATAGGCTTCGCGAATCGGTTCGTTGATGTCGCCGTCGCCCGCACCGGACAGCAGCATGACGTCTTCGCCCGCCTCTTCCTGGATGATGTGGACGATGTCGTCGACGGTCAGCTGGCCGACCAGGCGCCCGGCTTCGTCCACCACGGCGGCCGAAATCAGGGCGTATTTCTGGAACTGCAGCGCGACTTCTTCCTGGTCCAGGCCGACCGGGATCAGCGTCTGGTCGCGCTTCATCACGTCGGTCAGCGGGATATGGCGCGGGGTGCGCAGGATCCACGAGAGCTGGCAGGTGCCGATCGGGCGGTGCTGCGGATCGACGACGAAGACTTCCCAGAATTCGGTCGTCAGGTCGCCGTTGTCGCGCAGGTAGTCGATCAGGTCGCCGACCGTCATGTGTTCGGGCACCGCGACAAGATCGCGCTGCATCAGGCGGCCGGCGGTCTCTTCCGGGTAGGACAGCGCGGATTCGATCGCGGCGCGGTCTTCCGGCTCCATTTCGGCGAGGATGGCGGCCTGCTCTTCCGGCTCGAGGTCCTCGATCAGCTGGACCGCGTCGTCGGTCTCGAGCTGTTCGGCGATTTCCGCGACCGCTTCGGGCGAGAGCGCCTCGACCATGTCGTCGCGCACGTGGTCGTTGAGTTCGGCGATGACCTCGCCGGTCATCAGGTCGGAAATGGCCGTGGCCAGCGGCGCGCGTTCGTCGCGTTCGACCAGTTCGAACAAGTCGGCGATGTCGGCGGGGTGCAGCGGCTCGACCAGCTCGTAGACTCGCGCTTCGTCGCCGTCCTCGAGCGCTTCGGAGACGGAGCGGACGAATTCGGCCTTCAGGCGGTTTTCGTCGTCGAACTGTTCGCGGTCCTCCTCCGCCAGGAGCGAGTCGGTGCGTTCCAGTTCGTCGAGTTCGTCCGGCGTCAT
>JAQVEQ010000160.1 GCA_028697875.1 Novosphingobium sp.
TGCGCAAGTACGAGCCGGACCACTTGCTGATCGAGGCGGCCTGGGCCGATGCCCGCGCGCGCATGACCGATGTCGCGCGTGTCGCCGATGTACTCGACCGGGCCGCGCGTGAGGTCGACCATGTCCGGCTCGACCGGATCAGCCCGCTGGCGGTTCCCGCGCTGTCGATGATCGGGCGAGAGAGTCTCCCGTCCGGTGCGGCCGACGATGAACTGCTTGTCGAAGCGGAGAGCCTCGCGGCAATGGCGATGCGGGTGGATGCTGCGGAGGAGGGAGAGGACGGGGCGTGATCCTCGGGTACGGCGGCCTGGGGATCACGCCCGGGTTCTACTTCCCGAAATCGAGGTGCGTTTCGTTCCCGACGAAGCCGAACCGCGTTACGCCCGACGCCTTGATCGTATTGAGCACCCGCACGGCAAGATCGTAACTGGCATTGGCCTCCGGTTCGAAC
This sequence comes from Novosphingobium sp., assembly GCA_028697875.1. Classification (GTDB taxonomy): domain Bacteria; phylum Pseudomonadota; class Alphaproteobacteria; order Sphingomonadales; family Sphingomonadaceae; genus Caenibius. Next base: position 452 of record JAQVEQ010000160.1, read on the forward strand.
TGGAGCTCGGGTTCGATCGGCATGTGCAGCGTCTGCCCCAGCAGGCCCGTCAGCTGCGATTGCGTGACCGGCGTGCCGTTCCACAGAATCGCCCCTTGTATGGTCAGTACCACCTTGTTGCGGACCGGATCGGGAACGATGGGGCCGGGCGTGCCCTTGCCTGGCAGGTCTATATCGACGCTGTTGGTGGCGACCGGGATCGTGATCACGAACATGATCAGCAGCACCAGCATGACGTCGATCAGCGGCGTGGTGTTGATGGCGGCGATGGGATCGTGGGATGCGGCAGGCGCGACAGGTGTCATGAGCATGTCCTTTCTGACTGCTCCGCGCCTTGCCCGCATCCTATCCGCGTTTCGCGCCCTTGCCAATGCGGCGTGATGCCGTTGTCACGGCACAGAATATGGGGCGCAAAGAAAAAGGGGCGGATTTCTCCGCCCCTTTGCTGGACCCTTGCGGGCCCCGACCGGTTGCCCGGTTTACTTGTCGAATTCCGAGAACTGCTCGTTTCCGACGAACCCGAACTTGGTGACCTTCGATGCCTTGATGAGCTGAAGCACCTTGGCCGAAAGATCGTAGCTGGCGTTCGCCTCGGGCTGGAACTGCAGTTCCGGCTCGACCGAGTAGCTCAGCGACTGCTGGAGGAGATCCCGCAGCATCGGTCCGTTGATCGGCTGACCGTTCCACAGAATCTTGTCGTCGATGGTGAGGACGATCTTGTTCTTGATCGGGTCAACCGGCGGAGGTGTGTCCGTCGGAGGGGTTGCAACCGGCAGGTCGATGTCGATCGAGTGGGTCGCAACCGGGATGGTGATGATGAACATGATGAGGAGAACGAGCATGACGTCGATAAGCGGCGTCGTGTTCATCTCCATCATCGGCGAGCCATCATCCTTGCCGCCTGACATTGCCATGGAAGTTTACTCCTGTTCCTGCCGAAACGTCACGCGTTCGGATCGACCGGGTTGGTGATGAAGCCAACCGTCGGATAGCCCGAAATCTGGACGTTGTAGATCGCACCGGCCACACAGCGCCAGGGCGCGTCGACGTCGCCGCGGATGTGAACCTGCGGGATCAGTTCCGGGTTCTGCATGAGCGCTTCGGGACCACCCGCACGCTTGACGATCGCGTCGAGACGCTTGAACGCCATATCCCGCAGTTCCTTGGAACTCACCGGCGTGATGTTGTTGAAGTAGATACGGCAGTCGCCGCCACGCGAAGCACCGGTGTAACCGGGCTCGCCGGCACTGCGCCCGGCTTCATCGGTGGTCGAGACGGTGAGGAGAAGGTTCTCGACCTTGTCCTTCGATTCGACGGCCTCGATAATCGGAATGCGCAGCTTTTCGATCGTCTGGATCGCGACAGGGACTGCGATGAGGAAGATGATCAGCAGCACCAGCATGACGTCGACGAGCGGCGTCGTGTTGATGTCGGACATCGGTGTGTCGTCACCGCCTCCGCCCGTGGATATCGCCATAGTCTTATCCTAATCCTTGCATTGCCTTGGGGTGGGACGGCGGCTTGCGCATGCGTCGTGCCGCCGCCCGAAACCCATGCGGGGGACGGACCCGGAAGGTTCCGGTTCCGTCGGGGCCCGCGCTCCTTACGATTTGGCCGGAGCGGCAGCCGGCTTGGCCGGAGCGGCAGGCTTCTTGGCCGGAGCCGCGCCAATAGCCGGCTTGACGGCACCGCCCGAGGCGATGTTGGCCAGAACGTCGGTCGAGAAGCTGGTCAGCATCTCGCCGATGCGCTTGTTGCGCGACTGCAGGTAGTTGTAGGCAAGCACGGCCGGAACGGCGACGAGCAGACCCAGCGCGGTCATGATCAGAGCTTCACCGACCGGACCAGCGACCTTGTCGATCGAGGCCGAACCGGCGACGCCGATGGCGATCAGGGCGCGGTAGATGCCGACGACGGTACCGAACAGACCGATGAACGGAGCGGTCGCGCCGACGGTGGCGAGGAAGGGCAGGCCGCCAGCGAGGCGGGCGTTGATGGTGGCTTCCGAGCGAGCCAGCGAACCGTGCAGCCAGTCGTGGGCTTCGGTGGGATCCTTCAGCTTGCCGGCTTCTTCTTCAGCCTGCAGGCCGTCGTCGGCGATCTGGCGCCATGCGCTGTTCTTCTCGAGCTTGGCAGTGCCTTCCTTCAGGGTCGGGGCCTTCCAGAAGTTGGTGCGCACTTCGCGGTACTGGCGGACGATCTTCGACTGTTCGAACCACTTGGTGAACAGGATGTAGAACGAACCGAACGACATGATGCCGAGGATGATGACGGTTGCGTAGGCAATGAAGCCACCCTGTTCCAGGGCTTCGGCAAAACCGAATTTGTTCTGCGGCGCGGCTTCGCCGGCGGCGGCAAGGATATCAACGATAAGCATGCGATTTACCTCTCAAGAAGAATGCAAGATGGCGGCCGGGTCACGCAGGTCCGGCCGAGGCCGTCGGTTTAGTTAAGTCTGTACACGATCGCGGTGGAGTAGGTCCCGCTGGTCGGGTTACCCGCAGCGTCCAGAGCAGGGTTGAAGCGGGCGTAACGGGACATGCCCTCGCACGCTGCCTCGTCCAGATCCGGGCTGCCGCTCGAACTGGTGACGGAGCACCCGGCCACACGGCCCTCGGAGTTGATCGTGACACGCACACCGACACGGCCTTCGCGCCCTTCACGAGCAGCACGGGTCGGGTAGTTCGCCTGGATTCGCTCGGCCCAGCGATTCTGGCCCTTGGGCGATACGCCTTGGGCCTTGGAAGGCGCCGGCGGCGGAGGCGGCGGCGGAGCCGCGGTCGGGATCACCACCGGCGGCGCAGGCGGCGGGGTGATCACGGTCTGCACCGGCGGCGGGGCCGGGGCAATGTTGATCGGCGGCGGCGGCGCCACGATGGGCGGCGGCGGCGCTTCCTCCTGCTTGGGAGGCGGCGGAGGAGGCTCCTCCTCCTTCGGTTTCTCTTCCTTGATGTCCACCGTCGTCACCTTACTGATGACTTTCTTCGCCGCCTCATAGGCAAGGCCCGTGACGAGCGCATAACCGGCGAAGACGTGGATCAGCGCGACAATGACAAGCGCGGTAATCTTGTTACCGCTCATTTGCTGGTCAGCGTAAGCCATTCAGACCCTTCACTCCATTACCTGGCCCCGGGGCACAGGCCCAAGGGCGCCCATGAGCACCCCCTGTGACAGGAGAACTCATGACGAAACTCTAAATTACCCACCCTGACGGCTGACAGTCCCCCAGCCGTCAAAGGAAGACGGGCAAGCGGACCGTTGAGGCATTTTTGTTTTTTTGCCCCGTTTCGCGAGTTTCCTTAGCGGTGATACCCACCCTGCGCAACGCCTTATCGGTCCTCTAGGGGTTAACGCACAATTCATGGCGCGTGGTGCCAAGTTTGGGATACCCGGTTTTGAGAGGGTTCGCTCTAGGGGTTATAACTGCCGCATTTTCACGGAGTTTGTGCTGCATGCCATCCAAGTTTAAACACCTTTTGGCGCATTTGGCGGGCGCAATGGTTGCATTTCATGCACTTCCTGCCCATGCGCAGGCCCCCGTACCGAGCGGGTCCGAACCCACTTATGCAGACATTGCCGACCTGGCCGATTCGGCAGGTCTGGTCGTGCTCGTGCAAGTTAAAAAAATGTTGCGGGTGGAAGACGAGCGGGCGCCGGGGCTGCGTGAAGGCTATGGCCGCTTTTACATCGAAGCGGCCACGAGGTCGTTGCTGACGGGCAATGCGCCGATCGGCGAATCGGTCCGCTACCTGGTGGATTTGCCGCTCGATTCGGGCGGAAAGCCTCCGAAGCTCAAGAAACAGGACGTGTTCCTGTTCGCTCGCGCCGTTTCCGGACGGCCCGGCGAGCTGCAGCTTGTCGCGCGCTCGGCGCAGCGGCCCTGGAGCGCGGCGGGAGAAGCGCGCCTGCGCGCGATCCTCCAGTCGCTCGTGTCGCCCGATGCCCCGGCCAAGGTGATGGGCGTGCGCGAACTCTTCTACGTGCCTGGAAATCTGGCCGGGCAGGGCGAGACTCAGATTTTTCTCAAGACGCAGGATGGCTCCGCCGCCTCGATCACCGTGCACCACGAGGCCGGCCGGCCTCCGGCCTGGGGTGTATCGTTTTCCGAGCTGGTCGCGGATGTGGGCAACCCGCCGGCGCGCGACACGCTGCAATGGTACCGTCTCGCCTGTTTTCTGCCCAATACGCCGCCGTCAGGGGCCAATGTCTCGGAAGGCTATGCGGCCAAGCGGCAGGCCGAGGCCGATTACAGGATGGTGCTGGGCGAACTGGGCGTGTGCGACCGCACACTGTCCTGAGCCTTTCGCGTGGACGTGGGGCGGCGGACTCAAGGTGCTGGAAATTCGCCCGCGCCTGCCCTAGGGCGCGCTCCCGAAAGGGAGCATCATGGTTGAACCGCTCAATATCGCACTTGCAGGTCTTGGAACTGTCGGCACCGGCGTCGTTCGTCTGATCGAGACGAACGCGGAGCTGATTGCACGGCGCGCGGGCCGCCCCATTCGCATTGCGGCCGTGAGCGCGCGTGACCGCACCAAGGACCGGGGCGTCGACTTGTCGTCCTACGTCTGGGAGGATGATCCGGCGGCCCTGGCATCGCGTAGCGATGTCGACGTCGTGGTGGAGCTGGTCGGCGGTTCGGATGGGCCGGCCCTGACGCTGGCGCGGGGCGCGATCGGTCAGGGCAAGGGACTGGTCACGGCCAACAAGGCGATGATCGCGCATCACGGGCTGGAGCTGGCGGCGGCGGCCGAAAAGGCCGGTGTCGCTCTCAAGTTCGAGGCTGCCGTCGCCGGCGGCATCCCGGTGATCAAGGGGCTGAGCGAGGGCGCCGCGGCCAATGCCATCGAGCGCGTCTACGGAATTCTCAACGGCACCTGCAACTACATCCTCTCCACCATGGAGGATACCGGCGCGGATTTCGGCGACGTGCTCGCCGATGCACAGCGCCTGGGCTATGCCGAGGCGGACCCGACGTTCGATATCGAAGGGGTCGACGCTGCGCACAAGCTCGCGATCCTCGCGGCGATCGCGTTCGGCGTGCGCTTGCGTTTCGACGCGGTCGAGACCATGGGCGTTTCGCGGGTCAAGGCCGCCGACATCGAGCAGGCCCACGCCCTGGGCTATGTCATCCGCCTGATCGGCACGGCCGAGATCGACCGCAGCGAAGGCGACATGCGGCTGTATCAGCGCGTGCGCCCGCATCTCGTGCCGGTCGGTCATCCGCTCGCGCATGTCGACGGCCCCACCAATGCGGTCGTCGCCGAGGGCAATTTCATGGGGCGCCTGCTGTTCCAGGGCGCTGGCGCCGGCGATGGCCCGACCGCGAGCGCGGTCGTTGCCGACATCATTGATATTGCCCGCGGCGAGAAGGGTGCGGCCTTCTCGATGTCGGCCGGTGAGCTGGAAGCGATGGAGCCTGCATCCACCGGCCACCGGGTGGGCCGCTCCTACATCCGCTTCACGGTCCCCGATCGTCCGGGCGTCCTTGCCGAGATCACCGCCGCCATGCGCGATGCCAATGTCTCGATCGAAAGCCTGATCCAGAAGGGCGATCCCGACGACGACGGCGAAGTGATCATCGCCATGGTCACGCACGAGGTGCCGGAAAGCGCCGTGAACGCGGCGCTGCATATCCTCGAGGGGTCGGACAGCCTGACCGTGCAGCCGCTGGTGATGCAGATCATCGGCGAATAGGAATTTCGCAGCACGCCGTAAGCACACCGCGTTGCGATGCGCTTACGGTGCGCGGAGTTCCCCCTTGGCGATCTTGTCCGCGTCTGAGCCGGCAGGGGCCTCGGGAATGGTGGAAAG
>JAQVEQ010000161.1 GCA_028697875.1 Novosphingobium sp.
CCTTCAGACCACCCCCCGCCCCGACCTGATGCTGGACGAGCTGCTGCGGGTCGGCCACCAGGCTTTCGTCCGCTTCCCCAACTTCGCCTATTGGCGGGTGCGGTTCGCCCTGCTGCGCGGGCGGATGCCGGTGACGGCCCACCTGACCTATCACTGGTACGACACGCCCAATATCCACCACCTGACGATCGCGGACTTCCGCGAGCTGCTCGACGCCAAGGGCGTGAAAGTGAAGCGCTGCTGGTTCGTCGCCAACGGGCGCGAAGTGGGGGCGCCGGGCGCCAACTGGCGGGCGCAGAACGCGGTGTTCCAGCTCTCGCGCTAAGGCCTCTTGGGGGCCTGGAGCCCGGACTTGTCCCGCACGGCGGCAAGGTCTTCCGGCGTGTTGATATTGGCGGGGGCGGCCTTGGCCTGGACCGCGCGCGCGCCGATGCGTTCGGCGAAGGCGCGCATCGAGTGGCGGCCATCGCCGGTCAGGATATCCTCCACCGCTTGCGCCGCGCTGGCGGGCCACAGCCCGATCACCGGCTGTTCGGCAAGAAAGGCGGGGGCAGGCGAAAGCAACTCGGGCAGGCCGGCGGGCAGGCCCCAGGAATCGACCCCGCAGCTCAGCACCGCGTCGAAACCCGCATCGCGCGCATGGTGCAGCCCGGCGGCGATCCCGGCCAGCGGCCCCATGCCGGGGCGCGGCCAGTCGGCGATGCAGGGGGCGGGGCCTTCCTCGCGCCCCACGATCACGACCTGTTCGCACCAGCCGGACAACTGGTCCACCGCGCGTGTCAGCAGACTGTGGCCGCCGATTTCGGCCAGGGCCTTGTCGCTCCCGAAACGGGTGGACTTTCCGCCGGACAGGACAACGCCGAGAATCATGCGCCGAGGGTCATGCGCAATGCCTCCTGGCTGCCGGGTGCAGCTGTAGGGTGCGGTTCATCACCGGCCTGCTATAGGGCGGCAATGAGCAACAGAGCAACTCCGTTCCTTCTTGCCGCCGTCCTCGTCTGTGCCGGCGCCGCTCCGGGCACGGCCCTGGCGTCCGCCCCGCTGACGCCGGCGCAGCAGTTCAAGCTGCGTTGCGCCGCCGCCTTCTCGCTGACCGCGGCGGGGCAGGCGCGGGGCGATCCGGCCATGGCCGCCTATCCTTCCCTGGCGGAGCGGGGCCGCGAGTATTTCGTGCGCGCCAGTGCCGAGGCGATGGACGGCGCGGGGCTGACGCGCGAGGAGCTGGCGGCGCACTTGCAGGCCGAGGCCGCCGCTCTGGGCGAAACGGACGAACTGGCCCGCGCGATGCCGCTCTGCCTCGCCTCGCTCGAGGCGTCCGGGCTCTAGGCGTGTCTTTTTGCACCGATAATTTCGCGGTTCCCCGGTGGACGTGAAAAGCTGCATGCGGCATGGATCGGCGCATGTGGCAGCTCTACCAATTCCCCCTTTGTCCGTTCAGCCGCAAGGTGCGCCTGCTGATGAGCGAGAAGGGCGTGAGTTACGAGCTGCGGCGCGAAAACCCGTGGGAAGGGCGCGACGAGTTCTTCCATCTCAACCCTGCGGGGCGGACCCCGGTGCTGGTCGAGCCGGACAAGCGGATCGTCCTGGTCGATAGCGGGGCGATCTGCGAATATTTCGAGGAAACGGTCGAAAAGAACCCGATGATTAACGGTTCGGCCACCAGCCGGGCCGAGATCCGCCGGCTGGTCGCCCTGTTCGACGAGAATTTCTTCGGCGATGTTACCGCGCCCCTGCTGCACGAACGGATGAAGAAGCGGCTGGTCTATCGCACGTCGCCGGATTCGCGGATGCTGCGCGAGGCGATGAAACTGGCGCACGAGCATCTCGACTATATCGACTACCTGATCGACAACCGCCCGTGGCTGGCAGGCGCGCAGATGAGCCTGGCCGACCTGGCCGCCGCCGCGCAGATCTCGGTCGCGGACTACCTCGGCGGGATCGACTGGTCGGGGCACGAACAGTCGAAAGGCTGGTATTCCCTGTTCAAGAGCCGGCCGAGCTTCCGCCCGCTGCTGGCCGAACGGATGGACGTGATCCAGCCGCCCAGCCACTACGCCGACCCCAACGCATAAGCGCAAGGTTTCCCCTTGCGGTGGCCGCCCGGCAGGCGATATTCGCAGCCATCGAAGGAGACGACGGATGTCCGATAAGCTCGAACTGAGCGAAAACGAATGGCGCGAGCGGCTGACGCCGGAACAATACCACATCCTGCGCGAAGGGGGGACCGAACGGGCCTTCACCGGCGCTTACGAAAAGAACAAGGCGGCAGGCGAATATTTCTGCGCCGGTTGCGGCGCACCGCTGTTCATGTCCGACACGAAATACGACAGCGGGTCGGGCTGGCCGAGCTTCTACCGCCCGGTGGATGCCGAAGCGGTGGAGGAACACCGTGACACGGCGCACGGCATGGTCCGGGTCGAAGTGCGCTGCGCCAATTGCGAAGGGCACCTTGGCCACGTCTTCCCCGACGGGCCGAATCCGACCGGCTTGCGCTATTGCATCAACAGCGCTTCGCTCGATTTCAAGCCGGAGGAATAGGCACCTGGCGCACGTCTCGCCGCCGATGCGCAATTTGGCCGTTAACGCTGGGTTACAAATCCCCTATGCAAGGGGGATCGAAGGTGCGGGCCTATCCCGCGATGAATTGAGGTTAGCGCGCTAAATGGCAAGACGGGACGTGCGCCGCGCCCCCAGTAAACCGGAAAAACCGCAGCCACGGCCGAAACGCCGCTGGCTGCGCAAGCTGTTCGCGTGGGGACTGGCCCTCGCGCTGCTCGGGGCGATGGCGCTGGGCATTGCAGTGGCGATGGCCGAACGGTCGCTGCCGAGCTTTTCCGAACTCAAGGATACGGCGGCCGGGCAGACGATCGTGGTGCGTGCGCGCGACGGGTCGGAAATCCTCACGCTCGGGCCCAGTCCGGGCCAGTGGCTGTCGTCGGACCAGATCCCGCAAGTGATGAAGGACGCGATGGTTTCGGTGGAGGACCGGCGCTTCCATTCGCATTTCGGCATCGATCCGATCGGCCTGACCCGCGCGCTGTGGGTCGCCGCCACCGGCGACAGGCGGATCGCGGCGACGTCCACCATCACCCAGCAGCTGGCGCGCAACATCTTCCTCAACAACAACCGCAGCATGGGCCGCAAGGCCAAGGAAGCGGTCCTCGCCATGGCGCTGGAGGCGAAGTTCTCCAAGGAACAGATTCTCGAACTCTACCTGAACAAGGTCTATTTCGGCGGCGGGGCCTACGGCATCGACGCGGCGAGCCGGAAGTTCTTCAGCCATTCGGCGAAGAACCTCGATGTCGGCGAAGCGGCGATCATCGCCGGGCTGGTCAAGGCGCCGTCGCGCTATTCGCCCACGGCCGACGTCCAGGCCGCGGTCAAGCGTGCCAATGTCGTGCTCCAGCTGATGAAGCAGGAAGGGGCCATCGGCGCGGCCCAGGCCGATGCGGTCGATGTCTCCGCCGTGAAGCTCAAGCCTGAGGCGGGGCAGAACTCGATCCGCTATTTCACCGACTGGGTGCTGCCCCAGCTCGACCTGCTGCTGCCCGAAACGCAGGAGCCGCTGGAAGTGTGGACCACGCTCGACGTGGGGATGCAGAAGGCGGCGACCGATGCGATCAAGGCCAATGCCCCCAAGGGCGCGCAAGGCGCGCTGGTCAGCCTCGACCGCGATGGGGCGGTGCTGGCGATGGTCGGCGGCACGGACTACGTTTCCACCAATTACAACCGCGCCACCCATGCGATGCGCCAGCCGGGGTCGGCATGGAAGCTGTTCGTCTACATGGCGGCGCTGGAAGCCGGGTACCTGCCGGACGACCGGGTGGTCGACGAACCGGTGACGATCGACGGGTGGAGCCCGCGCAACGCCGGCGGCACCTATGCCGGGCCGATCGACGTGCGCGCTGCGTTCGCCTATTCGAAGAACACGGTCGCCGCGCAACTCGGCAACGACGTCGGGTTCGGAACGGTCGCTTCCATGGCGCGGCGTTTCGGCATCACCACGCCCATTTCGACTTTTCCCTCGATGGTCCTGGGCACGTCGGACGTGCGGCTGATCGACATGACCCGCGCGTTCGCGGCGGTTTCCGCGCGCGGCGCCTCGGTCGAACCCTACGGGATCGTCAAGGTCGAAACGGCGGGCGGCGATGTGCTGTACGAGCGCAAGGGCGCCAAGCAGGAGCAGCTGGTGCCCGACTATGTCGCGGCCGGGATCACCGACCTGCTGCAGACCGCGGTCAATGTCGGTACCGGCAAGGCGGCGCAGATCGGCCGTCCGGTGGCGGGCAAGACCGGCACGACCAGCTCGAACAAGGACGGCTGGTTCCTCGGCTTCTCCAGCGGGATCACCACCGGGGTGTGGATGGGCCGCGACGATGCCAGGCCGGTCGGAGGGCTGGCGGGCGGGGCCGCACCGGCCCGTGCCTTTGCCGCCTATATGCGCCAGGCCGTGGCCAAGCGCCCGGTCGAACAGTTCGAGACCGATCTCAAGCTGCCCGAATGGCAGCTCGAACCGGACGACGAATATCTCTACGGCAATCCCAACGAGTATTACTACGTCGACGAGCAGGGCAATCTCGTCGACCAGAACCGGCGGACGGACTGGCGCGACGATCCCTACCCGCCGCCCGAACAGCCGGCCGCGGGCAGTGGCGCGCCGCCTGCCGCCGCAAGCCCGGATTTCCTCGAACAGGCGACCGGCGGCGCGGCCAATCCGCGCTTGGCGCCGGAAAGCCGCAGCTCGGTCAGCGTGAGCCGGGGCAATCGCCCGCCGCCGGGGCCGGAAGCCGCCCCCCTGCCCTAACTCGCGGCCCTAACTCCCGGCCCTGGCCGGGTGGGATCGTCGCCGGATCGAGATCAAGGCCGCCGCAAACGAAAAGGGGGCGATCCGCTTGCCGGATCGCCCCCTTTCGTGTGGACAGCCGTTGCCGGCCCTGTTCAGCGCAGGCGGATCGGCACGTAAGTAGCCGGACGGCCGCGCCGCTGGATACGCAGCAGTATCGCTTCGCGGCCGGAGCTCTTGGCGCTGCTGATGGCCTGTTCCAGATCGCCCGGGCTGGCGATGGCCTTGTAATTGGCGGTCAGCACGATGTCGCCGCGCTGCAGCCCCTTGGCCGCGGCATCGGAACTGGGGTCGACACCGGCGATCACCACGCCCTGCGTATCGTCCGGGGCGCCGAGCTGGCGGGCGATCTGCGGCGTCAGCGGGATGACTTGCAGGCCGAGCGATTCCTCGATCGCCCCTTCGCTGGCACTGCCGTTCTGGTCCATCGCGTCGGCGTCGGGATCGAACATCTGCTGCTGGGCGAGCTCTTCCTCGCTCGGGCGCTTGCTGACCGTCGCGGTGACGGTACGCGGCTTGCCGTCGCGGATGAGGTCGATCGTCACGCGGCTGCCGGGCGCGATGTTCGCCACCAGGTAGGACAGTGTCTGGTCCGGGGTCACGTCCTGGCCGTTGACTTTCAGGATCACGTCGCCGGCCTGGAGCCCGGCCTTGTCCGCTGCGCCGCCGGGTTCGACCGCCTGGATGAATTCGCCCCGGTTGTGCGCGATGCCGAGCGAGTCCGCGAGGTCGTCGTTCAGCTGCTGGATCCGCACGCCGAGATAGCCGCGGTCGATCGACTGGCCCTTCATCAGTTTCTGCACGATCGGCGCGGCCGTTTCGGCGGGAATGGCGAAGCCGATGCCGATGCTGCCGCCCGAAGGCGAGAAGATCGCGCGGTTGATGCCGATGACCTGGCCCCGCATGTCGAACATCGGGCCGCCCGAATTGCCGCGGTTGATGCTGGCGTCGGTCTGCAGGTAGCGGTCGTAGGCCCCGCCTTCGCCGGTGTTGCGGTAGACGGCCGAGATGATGCCCTGCGTCACTGTGCCGCCGAGGCCGAAGGGGTTGCCGATGGCGATGACCCAGTCGCCCACGCGCGCCTGCGCCGAATTGCCGAACTGGACGAAGGGGAAAGGCTTGGTGCGGGCGATCTTTAGCACGGCGAGGTCGGACGCCGCATCGCGTCCGATCAGTTTCGCCGGATATTCGGTGCCGTCGGGCGTGGTCACGGTGATCGATTCGACTTCGCCCTTGCCGTCGGCGGTAATGACGTGATTGTTGGTCACTACGTAGCCGTCGGCCGAAATGATGAAGCCGGAGCCGAGCGACTGCGCTTCGCGCGTCTGCGGTCCCCCGTCGGGCATGCCGAACAGCTGCGCCAGCGGGTTACCCTGGACCTTGACGCGCTGGCGGGTCGAAATGTTGACCACGGCC